>DATDFI010000521.1:0-13763 GCA_036522695.1 Bacteroidia bacterium
ATTATTGATGTCGAATCCACCTGTGGTGTCGCGCTTCACTTTGTTATTCTGGTTCAATATCACTTTTACGGTCTTGGGGCCATTGGCTCCACCGCTCGTATCGGGCAATGAACTTTGCTCGCGCTTGTTCAGCAACTCGCGGAAGAAGGTATTGCGGAGATCGAGCGGCTTAAGGTCATTCACCGCTCCCAGGTCCTTTACCAGCAAATGATACTTACCGTCCTCGTAAACCACTTCGGTGATCTTGTTCGCCTTTGTATTCACATCTTCCTCGAGGATATTGCGGTTGTAATTGGTGATGGCGGCTGTTTGCGTGATGTAACGATAGTGCGCAACAGTATCAATATAGGCAATGGCGCTGTCGAAGCTGGCGATGTAACGGTTGCGGATGCCATTGTCATCGCTGATATAAGCGATATGCGTGCTGTCGAATTCAGAAGGATAATATTCATTCACCAAAGGTGTTTCCGTAACACGCTTGAGTAAATTGGAACGCGTTTGATAATTGTAGAGGAACAGGTCCTTATAAGCAGCGCCTTTATGGCTGAGGTCCATATCGGTCTTAAGCGTATCGCCTGTGCGATTGGAAGAAAAAATAATTTTGGTCCCGTTATTCACGAAACGGGGATTGAGGTCATCGTAAACATCTTTGGTGATCTGCTCGATACCTCCGCCAGCAATATTGTACACATAAATATCAGTGATGCCCAGGTTCACCGCGCTCATCACCAGTTTTTTTCCATCGGGCGAATAGGAAAAATCCAGCACCTTTTCGAAATTGAAAAGCTTGAACATTTCCTTTTTATGCTTTTCGATGGTGTAATAGGTCATGTGCAGTTCGCCTTTCTCTTCGGTAATGATGGTGAAGAGCTGGCCGGAAGGGTGCCATGCAAGTAAAGGATAAGAATAATCATTGATGCGGTCGAGCTTGTGCTCCCGCTTCATGATGCGTTTTGTTTTGTTGCGCGCGAAATCGTAGAGCCATACTTTATACTGGCCCATCTCGTTGGTGGTGTAAACGGCATATTTGCCATCCGGGCTTATTTTGAATTGCCCGTACACGCGCGATGACCGTATCTTTCTCACCACGTTCACTTTCGAAGAAATACTGTCGAGGCGATCGTTATCGTTATAACGCTTCGCATAAAATTCCATCCAGTCGTAGGTCAGGTTCTTCACCGAGGTGCCGATCACAAATAGGAATGCACTCTCCACGTTGCGGCTCACCTTGGTCATATAAAGGATATTGGAGATCACACTCTCTCCATAGGTCTCGGCAATATAATTCCAGATGGAATGACCGGCATAAACGGCATCCTGCCCGCTCAAACGGTTGAAACGATAGTAAGCGCCCGAAGCGATGCCATCGCGCACACGGTTATCGATATCCACATCCCAGCGGTTGGCCACCCACGACACCAGCCCCTGGATGTACCAATCCGGCAAAGTGAGGAAAGTGGAATTCTTGAGCATCTCCTTCACATTACCTCCATACATCATCTGGTTGATCACCACTTCGGCAATGCCCGCGCGCATCTGCTGCTCAAATTTTTTATGGTCGCCCTCGTAATACAGGCTGATCTTGGAGCCGACAATGCGTGTTACACCCCCAACGTTATACTGCTCCTCCGAAACAAGGCCGAGATTGCTTTGCTTGAACTCGCTCTGCTTGTTGTAGATCATGAACTGGATCTTGTCATCGATCTGGAAATCGAGGAGTTTTTCGATCTGCGCAATATCGGCATCCGCATTACGCGCCACATACTCTGCTAATTCCTTCCCGTTCTTGTAGAAGTACACATCGAACTTCTCGAACTTGTACCAGGTCCACAGCCGGGGTTCATCGTACTGCACGCGATTCTTCCCGAACTCCTGCAGGGAGCCGTTGTAGAACTGGGAAAACGAGGTATAAGGTATAAGGTAAAGGGAGAAAAAGGCGAAGAAGCTTAATCTTTTAAAAGCGGCCTTTACTTTATGATGAGTTGGACTATTCACTTTACAGAACTTGGTAAAACGGATTTTAAATTTACGAATATTGATCCAATTACTGAAAAGAATTTTTATTGTTCGGGCGGGCTTTTTTTCTGCTTTTATGGCCGTATGTTTGCTCCCTGTATTTTGTAACGAAAAACATGCCCTTTTATTATGATTAAGATCGATCATTTCACCTTCGGACCGTTCCAGGAGAATACTTATGTACTTTCAGATGAAACACGGCAGTGCGTTGTCATCGATCCGGGTTGTTATACCGATGCCGAACGGGCCGAGTTGAAGAACCATATTTCAGCTGCGGGGCTTAAACCGGTGAAGCTGCTCAATACGCATTGTCACATCGACCATGTTTTCGGCAATAAATTCATCAGTGAACTGTACAAAGTGGGGTTGGAAATTCACAAAAAGGATCTTCCCGTCCTCCATTCGTTGATGGAGGTGGCGCATGTGTACCAGCTCAATGCCGAACCCTCGCCCGAGCCTGTAACGTTCCTTGAGGAAGGAGATACAATAAAGTTCGGCAACTCAAAACTGGATATCTTGTTCTGCCCGGGCCATTGTCCCGGTCATGTGGTGTTCGTTTGCCACGATCAGAAGTTCGTGATAGGTGGTGATGTGCTATTTTACGGAAGCATCGGCCGCACCGACCTGCCGGGAGGACATTACCAGACGCTGATCGACAGCATCAAGAATAAATTATTCCCATTGGGTGATGATTACACGGTTTATTCAGGGCATGGGCCGGAGACCAACATTGGATTCGAGCGGAGGAATAACCCGTTTTTGACCTGAACGGAATATCTTATACATTGCGGAACTTTTCTTCAAATACAATTCTTTTAAGATCGTTTTATGAGATCGGTCCTTACCCGGCTTATAACTGTATACCTTATTTTCCATTGCTCCTGCGCTTCCACTCATCCTGTTAAAAGCGATGATTACAGCAAGGAAAACTTCTCCAATGACTCGCTGTTCTTTCAAAAAAAGATCCCCGAGACCGGCTTAATTCAAATATCCTGCCCGCCAAACTTGTTTAATGAAACCCTCTTATTTGAGAACTCTGGAAAAAAAACATCTCCGCAATTTATTATATCCAAAACCAAAGACACTTTGTGCCTTATACTTCACCGCGAGATCGGTGCAGGGATAGACCTAGCTGAAAAAAACACATACAAAGTACTCCCTTACTTAAGTAATTATCTTTTCCTGGAAGCGAATATTCTTTATACCGGGGACTCCACCCTAATTTTAAGAGTGAAAAGGAGAAATAATATCCGGTATGATACCTTGATCTCTGTAAAAGATTTCCGAGCTGACTGGGACAGGACACACCAATTCAAGACCGAAACAGATCCCCCAGGTGTTCCAACGCAGGACTTTCGCGTGCTGTATATCTCACCTATTGTTGGAAGCGTACTCTCGAAGCGTGAGAAGGAATACTTTAACATCCTTCCCTCAATTAAAACTTCTGATTTTATTTCAGGTTTCTATTTTAAGAACGAAAAAAACGATATCCTTTTCAGGTACTTAATGAAAAACGGAAAGACATATGAAAAACCGGTGGATGAAGCTTCATTCTTAAGAATACGGGAAGCAGCCGGGCCCGACAATACCAATGACCGAAGTAAACGAAGGACCAGGAACGGAATAATTGCAGGGGGATCCGCCCTGGCATGCACTGGCGGTATTATTGTGATCGTTGCTATTATTACTATTGGGGCAGCGCTTGGCTTCGCACTAAGCCATATTTAATTCCATGATATCCCCCGGCACCTACCGACATTACAAAGGCAAACTTTACGAAGTGACAGGGATCGCCCGTCACAGCGAAACGCGGGAGCGTATGGTGGTGTACAAAGCGCTGTATCAAACCGAAGGCGAGGATTTGTGGGTGCGGCCCGAGAAGATGTTTGAAGAAACAGTTGTTGTGGACGGAAAGGAAGTAAAACGCTTTGAAAAAATTTAGATCGGTGCGTTCACATAAAATTTACTGAACTCCTTTTTTGCCGGGTCATATTCAATGCTCCAGTAACGCGGCCCTCCCCCATCAATGGTCCAGTTGGGATCTTCGAGTTCCTTTTTACTCACCTTTAAACTTGCATCAAAAAATTCGATCAAAATGAATTGGTCACCCGCTTCATTCGTCCGGCCACTATACCGCCTCGAATAATTCTTGAACTCTTTAAGGATATAATCTTTCGTATCGGCATTCTCGAATGTATCCGCTTCGCAAATAGATGGCAGTTGCTTCTTCAATAACTTTTCGAGTTCGTTCACTGCTCCCGCCTCCGGCACAAAAGCATCCTTGCCTATTCCCTTCACCATCACACCGTAATAATCATTGCCCATGATCGAAACGGGATTAGAGCAGGAGATAAAAACTGAGAGCATAAGAAAGAGTCCGATGTATCGCATCATTTTTCTCAAAAGATGAATCCTTCTATCAAATTTCACAAAAAAAGAAAGGCGGCCATCCCGCTTTCACGGGTTCCACAGGCCGCCTTTACTAACCACTATTTACTGATCACTAAAATTTACGCTACGCTGATCATTTTTTCTGATCTGTAGTCTCTTCCTCCTTTTTCTTTGCCATCACCTGCTCCAGCAATTGCATGCCGAGCAAGCCGCTGATGGGTCCGTTCGCACCACCGTCATTACCGGTGATAAGCACTTCAGGAATGATCTTGATCTTCTCTTTTCCTATGCTCTCGGTCACTTTCAACTTGGTGAAGTTGTCGCCACCCATTGAAGCCACTGCAAGCTTATACGATTCCGCATTCGATTTACCAATGGCAAGGATCTTTTCCGCCTCCGCATTACCGGTCACCGATATCTTCTCTGCTTCCGCATTCGCCAGCGCTTTGATCTTCTCCGCATCGGCATTCGCGGTCACCTTCGTCTTCTCGGCATCCGCAGCAGCGATCACTTTCAAACGCTCCGCTTCCGCATTGGCTGCGATCTTGATGCTCGAAGCATCACCCTCCGCTTTTTTAACCGCTGCATCCGCAATACGCTGGCTGATCAACACACCCTGGTCGGCCTTCACGATCTCTTTCTGAATTTCGGCAATGGCCGTTTCTTTTTCCAGGCTCTGCCGCGTCTCCTGCGCCTTCTTCTGCGTTTCGTAGGTCACCTTCTGCTCTTCGGCAAGTTTACGGTCGGTCAGCGTTTTCATCAGCGACTCAGGAGGAACGATATCACCGATCAGCGTATCCACACCGAACACGTTGTATTGTTCCAGCACTTTGCTGATGTGCTGCTTGGCCGAATCCTGCCTTTCCTTACGCGAACCCAGGAACGAGATCACATCGCTGTCCTGTGCCGAGTTACGGAAATAGTTACCGATGGTAGGCTCCAGCACCTGCCCCACCAGGTTCATCATGTTCCCGAAACGCGCAATAACTTTGGGCGCCTCATTGGTCGGGATGTGAATGATCTGCGACACGTCAAGATTAAAAGGGAAACCGTCCTTGGAGCGCACCGTGATGGTGGAAAGGTTTTTATCCAGCTGATGAGCTTCTGTGCGGCCACTCGCCCAGTTCAATACCAGGTTGGTGGTAGGCACCAGCTCCACGCGCATGATGTAAGTGTTAACAGGATATTTACCCGGACCGAGCGGCTCCACCCACACACCTTTTTGTCCTTTTGCCACAATGTTACCGTGCTTGAATTCCACTCCACTCAAGTCCTGTCCTTCCTGGCCCACATACGAGATCACTACACCCACGTAACCGATCGGGATCTCCGTCATTTTTATTTGTTCCACCTGCACGAACCAGGGATTCAAGAAGTATGAACCGGCCAGGATCACCTGCGGCTGCAAACCTTTATTACCTCCTGCTGTGAGAAAAGAATCGCAGTCCTGGAAATTATTATGACCGGCCACCTGCTTACCCGCAATGCTTCCTTCTTCAATGGGATCACCATCGAGCGTGGTCACGATGCCCACCATGTTCTCGCTGATACTTGTCATATCGGTGAGCATCACTTCAAACAAAAAAGTATTGATGCGGTAAGTACCCGAAGTGATGAAGGCGGTCTGCCGGCCTTTACGTCCACCGTTACGAATGAACGCTTCGGCACTTTGAAATGTATCGCATTCCACTTTTCGTGAAAGGATGCGGCCTGTTTCCAGTTCCTTACCGTCTTTAGCAACCACAAGGCCTATTTTACCCTGGGGAATGACGGTGAGTCCCTGCAATTTTATATCGTACTGCCAGGGCCAGTAACCGAAGTAAATGCCCGGGGCAAGCGTTTGCGCCTGGAAACCCGCCTCACCGTTCACGGCAATGATGTGCCCATCGGGAAGTTTTTTGTGTTCTCCTACCAGCACAAATTTTTTCGTGATGAGGCCGATCTTATCCTCCGGGATGATCACGATGCCGAACAGCCGGAAGAACAAGCGGTAAAAAATAAGCGCGAGCACAAGCGCTATCGCCCACCAGTAGTGGGTAAGAATTTGCATTCCATCCATAAGTTTAAGTTTTGTAAGATAAATGTATAATTTTTTCAATTCGAACAAAGTGCACCTGTTTCCCGAAGGGAAGCCTTCGGCTCAGGAGGCGGATGCTCGGCCCCGTGGGTAGAGAGTTTTGTCATTGTTTATTTTAAAGGTTTGGTTGTGCGGTAGGCTAAGCAAAGCATATGCAAATGGCCTGACTGCCAAAACCATGACAAAAGGACCATCGCGTGGCTTACATTTCGTCAAAAAAGGCTGCCAAAACCGGGTTTATGAACAATTGAGGGGTAATTCTGGATGAACGTAACAAATTCGGAACTTTAGCGTCTAAGTACATATTCCTATGACCAGGATCTTTGCCCTTCATTTCGTTTTCCTGTTGGCGTTACCTGCTTTTCCGCAGGTAGGCGGCCATCTTGTTGAAGGTAACGTTAAGGACGCAAAAAATACTCCTCTTGAATTCGTGAATGTGCTTTTGCTCAAAGCAAGCGACAGCAGCCTGGTGAAAGCCTCGGTAACGGATGAAAAAGGGGATTTTGTTTTTGAGAACGTAGCTGATGGCGAGTACCGGTTGAAATTCTCGCAAGCCGGTTTTAGCGATTCGATGACCGAAAGATTCAGCGCTGCATCGCAGAAACATTTTGACCTTATATTAAAGGATGATCCGAAAGTGCTGGACGAGGTAGAGGTAAATGCCCAGCGGCCACTCATCGAGCATAAGCCCGGAAAAACGATCGTGAATGTGGAGAACAGCATTATCGGCTCAGGCGGAACAGTGTATGATGTACTGAAGCGTTCGCCAGGTGTTATAATTGACAACAATGGCAACATCACCTTTAAAGGTAAATCGGGGGTACTGGTGATGATAGATGGAAAACTTACTTACCTGAGCGGGGAACAACTGACCAACCTGCTGAAAAGCATGCCTGCCGACCAGGCCTACCAGGTGGAGCTCATGAGCAAGCCGCCTTCCAAATATGACGCATCAGGCAATTCCGGCATCATCAATATCAAGCTGAAAAAATCAAAGTACCTGGGGTTTAACGGAACAACATTTACCACTTACAGCCAGGGCTTTTATGCGAAGGAGAATGTGGGACTGAACCTGAATTACCGGACCGAAAAAGTGAATGTGTTCGGAAATGGCTTTTTCGCGCATCGCAAATCATTCGAGAGGCTCGACATCGTACGGAAGTTCCGCGACAGCACCGGGGACCTCAGCTCCATTTTCACCCAGTATTCAAGGATGCAGAGCGAGGCTGATGCGTTCACCTTTAAAGGAGGGATGGATTATTTTATTTCGAAAAAGCAAACATTAGGATTGCAGGTGAACGGCAACAACAGTAGCCATAACTCCCGTCATACCTTCAACTCCACCAGTATCACCAATGGTGACAATGAACCGCTCTCGAGTGCCGACACCCGCTCTGCCCTGCAGCAAGCCCCCTCGAACCTCGCTTTGAACCTGAACTATAAACTCGACCTCGACACGTTGGGCGGGTTCTTCACGGCAGACCTCGATTATGCCCGTTTCGGTTTCGGTTCAGATCTTCAAACCAGCACGAATAGTTATGACAGCGCGGGAGCATCCCTTGGCCTTCCTTACCAATTACACAGCATTGTTCCTTTATCCGTAGATATACGCTCGGGCAAATTCGACCTGTCAAAACCCATGGGAAAGACCATCAAGTTCGAATGTGGCGCCAAGAGCAGCCTGGTAACTACCGACAATGATGTACGTTATTTTAATGTGAACAATGGAGTGGAGACCATTGACAGTACAAAGACCAATCACTTCACCTACAGCGAAAACATCAATGCGCTGTATGCCGACATTTCCAAAGAATGGAAAAAATTCAGTTTCGAGCTGGGCCTGCGCGGAGAACAAACGCTCGCCAAGGGCCACCAGGTGATCAACGATTCGGATTTTACTAAAAATTACTTCAAGCTGTTTCCCACGATGTTCCTTTCCTACAAGATCAACAAGAAAAATCAACTGGACCTGTCGGTAAACCGAAGGATCGATCGGCCTGATTATAATGACCTCAATCCATTCAAAGATTTCCTTGATCCCTACACATACATGGAAGGAAACCCTTTCCTTAAACCGCAATTCACCAACTCGGCCGAATTATCCTACACCTTCATGGAAGCTTTTAGCGCTACAGTAACTTACAGCAGGACCACGGATATAATCATGGAAGTGGTGAAGCAGGTAGACAGCACACGCACCAGCTACGCCACCAAGGACAACCTGGACGTATTCGAAAACTATGACCTGGAGCTGGAGATCCCGGTACCTATAACCAAGTGGTGGGTAAGCGAAAATTATTTCAGCCTGATGTACAACGCGTATAAAGGAAATTTCCAGGGGGCCGAGCTCAACAAGAGTTCCACGAGCTGGATCTTCAATTCACAAAATGAGTTCAATTTCAAGAAGGGATGGTCAGGCGAAATGAGCTTTGAATATGTTTCCCCCATGGTCTACGGTATTTCCAGGATCGCCCGCCAATACGACCTTACAATAGGCATTCAAAAAAAATTCTACCACGATCGCTTCAAAATAAAGGTCAGCTGCGAGGATCTCATCCATAACCCCGGTGATATCATTACGGTAAATTACCAGAACATGGATATATACGTTAAGAGCCGGGATGAGTATCGGATCACGAGGCTCACTTTTATTTGGAATTTCGGCAAAACCACTGTGAAATATTCCCGTCAACATCACTCGGGTGCCCAGGACGAACTGGATCGTGTAAAGATGGGCGGAAAGAAATGACCCGGCCTGCCCGGGCCAAAAAAGAGCTTCACCCTGTAACCAATCCCCGGGTCATGCGTTAAACCCATCACATAAATTTCCTCCCATAGAAAGAACATCTACCCGTTCTGTGAATGAAAAATGCTTCCGTTAAGAAGCAAGGCCGCTCGAAGGACCATCCCTTTTCTTGATTTTATTTGGTTAATGCTTGTGGAATTTCGCCATGCGCGGAGTCTTAATATCAGAAGCAAGAGAAACTTCTGAAGCATCCCTCAAAAACCAATTAAAATTTTCAGTCATGGGTATTTTCCAAAACAGCAAGGGCCGATTCACCGAGTTGCTCTTTGAAAACAGGAATAAGAATTACGGGGCTTATGCCATCCGTAAAACTTATGACAAACGAATTATCTTTTCCATGGCAATGACCCTTGGAATTTTTACACTGGCGGTATTCGGTTCCAGCCTGGTGGATAAAAAAGAAGATCCTGTTTATTCGAAACCCAATACTAAGGTTACGATCATAACGGATATTCATCTCCCGGATAAAAAAGACCCGATCCAGCCCAAGGTTAAACCTCCTGTAGCTCGCCCTCCGAAAGGGAATGTGAGCAGCGTGATACAGGCAGTGGACACCAATAAGCTGGTGGAGCAGGACACGACCAAGCACCAGTTCGTTCTCGGTGATCCGCATGGCGATACCGGCAAGGTAAAAGATCCCATCATTGCAATGGGCGGTGGTCACGATTCGATCCCGATGATCCAGCAACCCGAAAAGCCGCTGGACATCGCTGACGTGAACCCGGAATTTCCAGGTGGATTAAAAGCGCTGTATGAATTTTTGAGGAAGAATATCAAGTACCCTGAAATTGCGCTCGAGAACAAGATCGGGGGAACGGTGTACCTCAGTTTTGTGGTAGGGTCCGATGGAACGGTGAAAGATATCAGCAGCCTCACGGCTCCTCACCAAAGCCTGGCCAATGAAGCCATTCGCGTTGCAGGACTGATGCCGAAATGGAAACCCGGCCGCATGGGCGACCATCCAGTGGCCGTAAAATTCGGGATACCGGTAAAATTCACTACAGCGGAGAAATAGGGCAATTTCTCTCTCTGTAAACTAACAACCGGCTGTTTAAAAGTCGGTTGTTTGCTTTTTATACCCCCCTGTGCATTGGGTAACTTTGAGAGATTTAAATTTTTTCTAAAACAGAGATCACATGTTGAATTTCATTTTGCTGCAGATACAAGGCGTTACTGGCGCAACCGGTGCGATGGATACCGTGAAAAAAGTGGTGACCAGCTCACCCTCACCCACGCTGCCCGATGTGCCGAAAGAACAGGCGCTCTCTTTGTTCGAACTGCTGATGAAGGGCGGATGGGTGATGATCCCCATCGCGCTGTTGCTGCTCATCGCACTTTATGTTTTTTTCGAGCGCCTCATCACCATTTTACGCAGCGGGCGGTCCGATAAAAATTTCATGAATAACATCCGCGATTTTCTCACCAGCGGCAACATTGATGCCGCTAAGGCATTTTGCCGAAGCCATGATAGTCCGCAGGCGCGCGTAGTGGAAAAAGGGATCTCGCGTATTGGCAAACCCATCAAGGAAATTGAAGAAGCGATGGAAGATGTGGGACGGCTGGAAGTTTATCGCCTCGAAAAAAATCTCAGCACGCTCAGTATCGTAGGAAAAATTGCTCCCATGCTCGGGTTCATCGGCACCATCATCGGGGTGATCAATATTTTTTATAAGATCTCGCTCGTGAACCAGGTGCACATTGATGTGATCTCGGGTGGCCTTTATCAAAAACTTGTTACGAGCGCTTCCGGTCTTACGATCGGCATTCTCGCCTTCATCGGCTATCATATCCTGAGTTCGATGGTTGATAAGATTGTGAACCGCGTGGAGACCACTTCGGTTGAGTTCATCGACCTGCTCAACCAACCTTCCAAATAAGCGCGCATGAACCTGAGGAAACGACATCAAAAAGAAGGAGCGGAGGTTTTTACCGATTCGCTTAACGATATCATGTTCTTCATGATGTTGTTCTTTCTCATCATTTCAACGCTGGTGAATAATGCGGTGAATGTGAATTTGCCTTCTTCCAAGCCGAACACGAATGTTCCGCCTCAGCATCCTGTTACACTTTCCGTAACAAGTGATCACCTGTACTACCTTAACGAAAAACCTGTTGCATTGAATGACCTTGAACCCGCTATCCAAAATGCGGTGCAGCAAATGGAAAAGCCGGAATTGGAGTTACAGTTCGACAGCAAGCTTACCGTTCAGGACATCGTGGACATTTTGCAGATAGGAGCAAAGCTCAAAGTTAAAATGGTGATGGCCACCAAACCTACGGGCTCTTGAAATAAGGTACCCTTTTTGCTAACTTTATGAAATAAGTTTCGTTTGAACATCTTACCAGGAAAGACACCCGATGTTCAATTAAAAACGAGACAAGATGAATACGATGGCAATGGAAATTGAAAAGCAGAACCGGCTTTATGCTTCGATAAGCACAGGATTTATTTTCCTGTTGATGATGCTGGTGGTCTTCTTCATTAAATTCTATACCCCCATTCCACCCTTTCCCGAACAATCCGATGGCGCCCCGGGGCTCGAAGTGAACTTCGGGAACACCGATAACGGCTCGGGTGATAATTACTCCCACGATCTTGTAAAGAACGATAACAACCAAAACGCTGATAATCCCGACCAGGGAAATACGAATAATAATCCTCCCGATAAAAACGTGATCACGGGCAATGATCCGGAGAACCATTATGTAAAATCAAATCCCAAGGACCATCCTAAATCAAACACACCTCCCGATCAGCAGCCCGATAAGGACCTGAAGAATGCCTTCAATAATTTTAACGACAAGAACACCAGCGATGGTGATAAGGATAAACAGGGCAACCAGGGCGATCCCAATGGCGGTGATTCAAAAAATTACGATGGGAATTCTCCAACGGGCAGCGGTGGAACTGGCGATCACGGCAATGGCAACAGCAAAGGCCCAAAGGTCACATTAAAAGGCAGGACCAAACTTCATGATCCCGATAAGATCACCGATTTCTCTGAAGAAGGATTGATATATGTAGTGATCACCGTTGATAAAGATGGTAAGGTGATCGCTGCAGAAGTGGATCGTTCCAAATCCATCAACCCGAATTACGTGCTGTGCTCCAAAGCACGGCTTGCCGCGTTCGCAACCCGTTTTAATGCCAGTCCTGACGGACGGGATGCCAAGGGCTCCATCATTTTCCAATTCTCGCTGAAATAAGAATTCTATTTTTGTGCCGGCATGATGAGCTACCGGCAAACATTAGACTATATGTACAGCATGCTGCCGATGTTTCACCGCATCGGCAGTGCTGCTTATAAGGCTGACCTCGACAATACCATCGCGATCTGTAAATTGCTGGGCAACCCGGAAAAAAAATTTCGTTCCATTCACGTAGCAGGCACCAATGGAAAAGGCTCCAGTTCGCATATGCTGGCCGCCATATTCCAAAGCGCGGGATATAAAACGGGCCTGTACACCTCCCCTCATCTCAAGGATTTTCGCGAGCGCATCCGCATCAACGGGAAAATGATCCCGAAGCAAAAAGTGGTAAGCTTCATCGAAAAACATAAGGGCGATTTCGAAAAAATAAAACCTTCGTTTTTTGAAATGACGGTCGGGTTGGCCTTCGATCATTTTGCAAAAGAAAAAGTAGACATCGCGATCATAGAAGTAGGGCTTGGCGGAAGATTGGACTCCACCAACGTGATCACGCCCTTGCTTTCACTGATCACCAACATCAGTTACGACCACATGAATTTGCTTGGCGACTCACTGGAAAAAATAGCAGGAGAAAAAGCGGGCATCATTAAGCCCGGGATTCCTGTGGTCATTGCTCAAACACAAAAGAAGATCGCGAATGTCTTTATAAAAAAAGCAGCATCCCAAAGATCCCGCATCACCTTTGCGGATAAGGCCTACAAATTAAAAAATGCAAAACAGGTGCTTTCCGGAAGTAAGTTGTTCCTGCAGGCTGATGTTTATCGGAAAGGCTACCTGCATTTTAAAAATTTGCGGTGTGAGTTGGCGGGACTTTACCAGGCTAAAAATATTCCGGGCGTTTTGATGGCCTGCGGGCTTGCTTCAGGATCAGGGCTCATCTTAAAAGATGGATCCATCCGAAAAGGAATAGAAAACGTGAGTACGCTCACCGGTCTGCGTGGTCGCTGGGAAGTTTTACAGCATTCACCGCTGGTGGTAGCCGATACAGGACACAATGAAGCAGGAATAAAAGAAGTGTTGAAGCAAATAAAAGCGACCCCTCACCGCCAACTCCATTTTGTGCTGGGCATGGTGAACGACAAGGACATTTCGAAGATCCTTAAGCTGCTGCCGAAAAAAGCGAACTATTATTTCTGCAAAGCATCCATTCCCCGGGCGCTCGATGCACACGAGCTCGCTACGCGAGCCCACGCACATAAATTAAATGGCAAAGTTTATCCTTCAGTAAAAAAAGCCCTGCTCGCAGCGAAAAAAAATGCTGGT
>DATDFI010000522.1:0-6117 GCA_036522695.1 Bacteroidia bacterium
AACCCTTCTCGAGGACAAATTTTCCGTTTTCTATAACAAACCTTTTATCCTTATTAAAGTAACTAATAAAAGGGTCGTTGTTTTTCCGGGCGGAGATGGGAGCGCAAGAGTGATCCCTCTCGATTATGACAATACCACCCTTCTTGAAGCGCTTGCGCTTGCCGGGGGAATATTTCAAAATGGCAAAGCCTACAAGGTCAAATTGATCCGTGGTGACCCCACTAACCCCAAAGTTTACCTGCTGGACCTTTCTACCCTGGATGGATTCAAACGATCCGATCCCGTATTGCAGGCTAATGACATCATTTATATTGAAGCAAAACCGGAATATGCTCAACGTGTTTTTGCAACCATAGCTCCATACATATCTCTCATCACCTCCACATTGGTGTTTTACGAGCTGTTGAAGAAAAAGCTCTAACAGGCAATGATCAACCCTGAGATCAGCGGAAGCAGCGACAACATAGAGCGCTACAAGGAACGGATTGCCAATTTCAGCAGGGAATTCGAGTTCGGGCTTTTCCTTTACCTTTTTCGTAAAAGTCTTTTTTGGATAGCATTGCTTTTTGGAGCGGCCATCTTCTGCACCTTTCTCTACCTCCGCTATGCCCCACAGGTTTACCAGGCCGAGAGCGTTCTCCAGATCAAGACCACCAACACCGCCAGTAAGGTTTTGAATGTTCAAAGTATTTATGATGATAATGAACACGAAGTGCAGGAGGCCATAGAATTGTTACGCTCTCCTGTATTCATTGATCGCGTACTCGAATCACTGCCCTTGCAGATCTCTTATTTCTCTGAGGGGACCTTTCGAGATTTTGAATTATATGTAAGCTCCCCGTTCCATGTGGAGATCAAAGACAGCTCTGCCCACTATATTGATAAAAAATTCTATGTCGATTTCACCAATGAAACAGCCGGGCATATTCATTATTCCGAGGGCGGTAAGAAGATCGATATAGCATTTCGGACCATGGAATGGACCGCCACGCCCCTGGGGGAAATGCGCATAACGGTATTGGATTACCCGGGCATAAAAAAGGTGACCAGTACCGGGAAACCCAACGCGCTGTATTTCGTTGTAAATAATATGGACCGTCTCGCCCAGTCGATCATCAACGGGCTGAGCATAAAGATCCTTAACGAAGCCGCTCAAACAATTTCCATTTCGTTCAGGGATAACAACGCGAACAAAACATCTGACGTAGTAAATGCCATTGCTGAAGAATTCAAAAATTTTGATATCGAAAGGAAAAGAGAAAGCTCTAAAAGGGTCCTTTCCTTCATCAAAGACCAACTCGATAAAGATTCAATAAAGCTGCTCAGTCTTGAGCTGCAAATGCAGCCCTTCAAACGTGATGTAAAACCAAGCAAAAACACCACCGACCTCGATGTGTCGAGGTTCAATGCTTTGGATAACGAGATCGCCACGTTGGATCTGCAGGAAAGTATACTGGATGAGTTGGCAAAGAAACTGAACGGGAAGACCTCCTTCGACTCCTACAGCATTATGTCCTTGCTTGCAGGAAGTGACTTCGAGAATACACTTTATCGCCAGGCCGAAGTGCTTGCCCTCCTTGAAAAAGAACGCGAGACCCTTTTGCTGGAGGTCACGCCTGAGAACCCAAATGTTAAGATCAAGGAAAATGACATTGCTATTCAGAAAAAGCTCATCCTTGAAAGCGTTAATTCCTTAAAGCAGAAGATCGCGCTCCGCAAAGAAAACCTGTCGCACAAATCAAAAGACCTGGAGTCCCAGTTTTATAACCCTCCTACAGAAGAGATCGAGTTCACCAGGCTTCAACGACTATATTCGATCAATGAAAAATATTACAACCTGCTTCTCGAAAAAAAGGCGGAATACCAGATCTCGGATGCAGGTAACGTTTCGGAGCATGTGATACTTCAACGCGCGCTTGTGCCCGGAGCGCCTGTTTCACCCAGCCGCAAACTCATTTACATAGCCGGGGTATTTGTTGCAGCGCTTTTCAGCCTTGTGCTTGTTTTGCTGAGATACGTAGTTCACAACCAGATCAACTCGCTCAACGAGATCACGAAACATACCAATGCCTCTATTGCCGTATTGGGGATCATCCCCAGGTACAAAAAGGATGTCCCTGTTTCGCAATTGCTGGTCGACAAAAATCCGAAATCCCTGATCGCGGAAGCATTCCGTTCCATCCGGACCAATCTCCAGTTCATTTCCAATGAGTCGGGCCCAAAGTTGATGGCGATAACATCCACCATATCAGGTGAGGGAAAAACTTTTGTTGCGATAAACCTGGCAGGCATCATTGCGTATTCCGGGAAAAAAGTGGTGATCCTCGACCTGGATATGCGCAAACCGAAGATCCATCACGGTTTTAATGCCCCCAATACAAAAGGCATGAGCACCTTACTTATTGATAAGGATACGCTGGACGATTGCATTCAGCACAGCGCGCAGGAAAATCTTGATTTCATCACTGCCGGCCCGATCCCTCCCAATCCTTCGGAGCTCATCATCAGCAAAAAAATGGAGTTGCTCATTGAAGACCTTAAAAAAAGATACGATCTCGTGGTGATCGATAATCCACCGGTTGGACTGGTGACGGATGGTATCCTGATGATCCAACGGGCCGACTACCCGATATACATTTTCAGGGCTGAATATTCAAAGCGAAACTTTATCCAGAATGTTGACAAGCTTTTCAATGAGAACGGGATCAAGAGGCTTTCCATTATCCTGAACGGTGTGGATGTACAGCGCAAAACTTATGGCTACAACTACGGGTACGGGTACGGTTATGGTTACGGGTACGGCTATGGTTATGGGTATTATGATGACATGAAAAAAGAAGATGAGCCGAAGTCATTCCTGAAAAAGATATTCAGCCGTTCGAAATAAAAATGGAATTCGAAAACACATTTATTGAAGGATTGAAGATCATTCGTCCGAAAGTATTTCGTGACGGGCGCGGTTATTTCTTCGAATCGTTCAGCAAAAAGATCTTTGCCGATAATGGAATAGCGGAAGATTTCGTGCAGGACAATCAATCCTTGTCCCAAAAGGGCGTACTGCGCGGGCTGCATTTCCAGGAGCCTCCCCACGCGCAGGGAAAGCTCGTGCGCGTGGTGGCCGGAAGCGTCCTGGATGTTGCGGTAGATATCCGGAGATCATCGGCCACTTACGGTAAGCACTTCTCGCTTCTTCTTTCAGGAGAAAACAATATTCTTTTTTATATACCTCCCGGCTTCGCGCATGGTTTCCTTACACTCGAGGAAAACACGATCTTTTCTTATAAATGCTCGGCTTATTATCACAAAGCTTCCGAGGATTGCTTAGCATGGAATGATAAAGACCTGGCGATAGACTGGGGCATAAGCGATCCATCCGTTTCTGAAAAGGACAGCAAGGGAAAAGCTTTCCGGGATTTTATAAGCCGTTTTCAATAGTACACAGGCTGGCTGCTGCATGATCCATTCCGACCACTATACCGTTTACCTGATCTTCTTTGCTTTTGCACTTGCATTCTCATGGCTCATCAATTCGCTTTTCCTGAAGTTTGCGAGCACACTCGGCATGCGAAATAAAGATGAGACGGTGATACGTTGGTCGAAAACCTCAAAACCGTCACTGGGTGGGATCAGCTTTTATATTCTTTTCCTTCTTTCGCTGGCCTCTTATCCCGTGGTGTCAGGCAATACGGAGCAATTGCTGGCCGACCGGCAATTGCTCGGCTTCCTTGCAGCAACCACTATGGCTTTTTTAATGGGGCTGGCAGATGACGCTTATAATACAAGACCTTTTTTAAAATTTTTTGTACAACTCCTTTGTTCGGTCATTCTTATCAGTACCGGGACATCCATTCATTTATTCCATAATGATGCGATCGATTACCCGCTCACCGCATTGTGGGTAGTGGGTATTATGAATTCAATAAATATGCTGGATAATATGGATGCCATTACAACAGTAGTTTCCATATGCATCATTGGGTTCGGGCTTTACACCCAGTTCCTCGTAAACGATTTCAGCAATATCTACATTTTTATCCTGTTCGGGGTCCTGGGCGCTTTGATGGGTTTCCTCTATTTCAACTGGCATCCTTCCAAAATGTTCATGGGCGATACGGGAAGCCAATTCCTCGGCATCATTCTCGCTTCACTCGGGATCGTTTGCTTTTGGAACGCCCGCGATGTGCAGGGACACGAAGTACAATCCAAGCAAGCCATCTCCACCGCACTCATCTTTATCATTCCGGTATGTGATACTGCCAGCGTGGTACTCAACCGCGTTATGAACGGGCGCTCTCCTTTTGTCGGAGGAAGGGACCACACTACGCACAATCTTTTTTATCGCGGAATAACCGAAAGAAGGATAGCCGTGTTATTTGCCGGTCTCACTCTCCTCTCCGGGGCGCTCGATCTTCTCATTTTCAATATCACGGACTGGAACTACTTACATATCGCATTGTTCTCTTCCTGGTTCGTCCTTGTTTTCGGTACACTTTTTTACATCGTTCGAAAGAGAAGCGGATGAAGATCGGGAAAGTGAATATTACCCTTCGTTCATTTCTCACCGGCATAGCGGTGCTCGCCATCTTCATTGTCTTCCGGCTTTACGCGGTTTCGGGCCAGGTCTCCCGGGAAGACCTCGATTACAAAAGATATTTTCTTTCCCATTACAAGATCTTCAGCGCGACCATTCCCGCCAACCTCACTTTTGCAGGAGAGCCGGTACCGCTCAACGATTTCACCGTTTACGAGAACATGGACCGTGAGCTCACTTCCAATCTTTATTTCCAATCGAATTCCATTCTCATTTTTAAACGTACCAGCCGCTGGTTCCCTGTTATAGAGCCGATCCTGAAAAAGAACGGCATTCCCGAGGATTTTAAATACGTCCCGCTCATCGAAAGCGGGCTCACCAATGCCATTTCACCAAAAGGAGCAACAGGGTTCTGGCAGATCATGGATGTGGCGGCACAAAATTTCGGGCTCGAAGTGAGTGAAGAAGTAGATGAACGCTACAACGTAGAGAAAGCAACCGAAGCCTCCTGCCGGTTCTTCAAAGAATCGTATGAAAGGTTTCACGACTGGACCCTGGTGCTCGCATCGTTCAATTACGGGATAGAAGGTTTACAGAAAGTGATGGACGAACAGAAAGAGAAAAAATATTACGACCTGCTGCTTAACGAAGAAACTACGCGATACATTTTTCGTTTGCTTGCACTCAAGGAGCTGGTTTCGAATCCCAAAAATTACGGTTACCTCGTGCGAAAAAAAGACCTCTACCCTCCCATCCGCACCTATAAAGTATCCGTGGATTCCGCGATCAGCGATATGGTGGGATTCGCAAAACACTTTAACCTCAGCTATAAAATGCTGAAGTACTTCAACCCCTGGCTGCGCAAAGACCATCTTACCAACGCTTCGGGAAAAAAATACGAGATCACCATTCCCCGGCAGGGTTATAACGAGAATTACTTTGACGACCTGAGCGATTACGAAAAAAAAATGTCGGGTGACGACAGCCTCACCTACTTCACTCCCGTGGATACCGCAAAAAAATAACTCCACCTCTATTTTACACTCCTGGTCCGGTCCTTTTGTTGCCCCTTTCTTCGTATCTTTGCCCTCCTCTGAAAAGAGCCGTGAGGAAAGGAAAGTGATGGCGAAAATATCATATAAAACATTGGACGTTAAACCCGAAATAGAATCCCTTGAAGTGATCGGTGCGCGGGTGCATAACCTGCAGAACATCTCACTTAATATCCCGCGTGAAAAACTGGTGGTAGTGACCGGGCTGAGCGGCAGCGGGAAATCATCACTGGCCTTTGACACTATTTATGCCGAAGGACAAAGACGTTACATTGAAACATTCTCGGCTTATGCGCGCCAGTTCCTCGGTGGAATGGAACGGCCCGATGTGGACAAGATCACGGGGCTTAGCCCGGTTATTTCCATCGAGCAAAAAACGGTGAACAAAAACCCACGATCAACGGTTGGAACGATCACCGAGATCTACGATTTCATGCGTTTACTTTTTGCGCGCGCAAGCGATGCTTACTCCTACGTTACGGGCGAGCGCATGATCCGCTATTCGGTGGACCAGGTCATCAACGTGATCATGGC
>DATDFI010000523.1:0-4539 GCA_036522695.1 Bacteroidia bacterium
GCATCACCGGTCACCGTCACTTCATTGATCTGTTGAGTGACCTCCTGGAGGGAGACATTAATGCGCAGATCCTTGTCGAGTTTAATGCTCTGTTCGTAATCCTTGTAGCCGAGGAAGGAAATAACAAGTGTGTAATCGCCCTGCTCAACAGTGAGTGAATAAAAGCCATACACGTTCACTGTTGTGCCTTTTTTGGTCTCTTTAAGGTAAACGCTGGTGCCGATGAGCGATTCACCCGTGGCCGAGTCTTTAACATAACCGCTTATGGTGAATTTGGCAGTGTTGTCCTGCGCGTTAACAAAGCAAGCACTTGCCAGGCAAAAGATAAGGAGGAACAGTACGCGATTCATGGGGGTAAATGGCCGACAAAGCTACGGAAACTTTTGGGTGTAAAAAAGTTTCCTGTCTTGTTTCAAGCGGGGCCAAAAATAGGGGATTGGGGGAGAGAAAGCGTGAAAAAAGCGGGGCCATTAACAGGCTGTTGAAATTTTTTTATCTTTGCCCGCTTTTGTTGGAGTGAAGTTCTCCACGCATGCAAGGATCCTGTTAAAGGGATATGCCCCGAAATGCACAAAATGATCTTGAAAGACTTTTGTTCGGGGTGTAGCGCAGCCCGGTAGCGCACTTGCATGGGGTGCAAGTGGTCGCTGGTTCGAATCCAGTCACCCCGACAAAGCAAAAAAGCCTTCCGCGAAAGCGGGGGGCTTTTTGATTTTAGAAGCGTTGAAAGTGAGCATAGCGAACAGGCAGGGTTTGGCTTTGACCCGCCCATTGTTGGGGTCAGCGGAGCTAATCCTGTCAACAATAAAGGCTGTAAGAACAAGGAGGGGAGAAGAACTTCAGCGAGAAGTAAGTTTCTCGAGCAGCAATTGCCTTTTTTCGCGCGAAACGGGTATCTCGGTGCCATCATTCATCACAATGTAACCGCCATCGCTCTTGATATATTTCCCAACCTGGTTGAGATTGACGATGTATGTTTTGAAAACACGAAAGAACACACCGGGATCGAGCATCGCTTCAAATTCCTTCAGCGTTTTGGTAGAGTTCAGCCTTTTCCCGTCCTGCAAGATGATGTTGGTATAATTGGAATCCGATTCCAGGCGCATGATGCAGCTGGTTTCTACGTAAACAATTTCGTTTATGCTCGGCACCGCAATGCGCATGCTGCCATGGAGACCACCGAGTTTTTGCAGCAATTTTGCAATATCAATGCTGTCGCCTGAGACCTGCCGCCCGGCTAATTTCTCCACGGCAGTGACGAGCTCGCTTACAATAACGGGTTTGAGAAGATAATCAACCGCGTTATGCCGGAAGGCTTTCACAGCGTAATGATCGTACGCGGTGGTGAAGATCACCTGGAGCGGAACATCTTTTACTTTATCGAGCAGCTCAAAGCCGCTCATGCCGGGCATCTGTATATCGAGAAAGATCACTCCCGGCCTTCGGCTCCTGATCAGCTCTATTCCTTTTTCGGGCGAGGTGGCGATCGCTGTTACATTCAGCTGCGGGCAATTTTCACGTATGAGCGCGCCAAGCGATTCGGCCGCGTTGATCTCATCTTCCACAATGATGGCATCCATGTTCTTTTGTTTTTACAGGTCTTTTTCAGTTTTATACAAAGGTATAGTGAGCGTTATTCTGGTTCCTCCGGCTTCTCCCCCGGCATCCGTTTTATCTTCTATCATCACACTCGCACGCCCGCTATGGAAGCGGTTGAGCATGTTGATGCGCTCCTCCGTTACGGCCAAACCCAGCGGCCGGTGGCTCATCCGGTTCATCCGGTTTTCGTTCGCTTTCTTTCTTCCAATGCCGTTATCGTCAATGATGCAAATGAGCTGGTGATCGTTTTTGCGTATGCTGATGGTAAGCTCTCCTTTGCTGTCGTTCCTCGGGAGCAGGCCGTGCAGGATGGCGTTTTCCACGAAGGGCTGAAAAAGGAGAGGCGGTAGATAAGTGTTGTAGGCTTCAATTGCGGCATCCACATCGAGCCTGTAATGAAAGCGATCGGGTGCTCGGAGCTGCTCCAACTCGATGTACAATCCAACGGTTTCGATTTCCTGAATGAGCGGGATGGTTTCGCTTTTCGAATTCTCTAGCACATTGCGTATGAGTCGTGCAAATTTGGCCAGGTAATCCTGGGCGGTCCTGCTGTCGTTCTTTATAATATAATTCTGTATAGAACTTATGGCGTTAAAGATGAAGTGCGGGTTCATTTGTGCGCGCAACGCTTTCATTTCAATATTTGCAAGCTGCCTGTTGATCTCCGTTTTTTCTTCTTCCTTTTTGCGGATAACAGTCAGCCTGTAGCTGAAGATGATGTAAGCACCGCCTAGCAGCAGAACGGCTGCCACCAAGCGGAACCAGCTCGTTTCCCAATAGGGCTTTTGAATACAAAAAGGAACAGTGATCGTTTTTGCCTGTTTGTCGAGCAGCGCTTGCACTTCAAATTTATAGTTGCCGGGCGGTAAATAGGGATAGTCGATGGATGTATTTTGCGTAAGCCTCCATGCTGTATCGAGCCCAATGAGCCTGTAGCGATACGCGATCCTCCCGAGATCGCGAAAGGAGATCCCGGTCCATGATATTTTAACCTTGTTTTGATCGTGCGCAAATGAATAATTCTTATCGGATGTTATGGCACGATCATTAACAAAAAAACCTGACAGGTAAACAGGGAAAGAATTTTTTCGGTTGTGCTCTACCGGCAGATCGTGGCTCATGATGCCGTAATAGGTCATGATCCACAGCTTATTTCGTGTCTGGAATATTTTAGATACTTTTTGATTCAGCAGCTCATTCCCTACATCATATCGGGTCACCGAAAAACCGTTTTTAGTATTATCGACCTTGCAGAGCCCGTTTTTGGTGCCGACCCAAAGCGAGCCGTACGAATCAATAAAAAGACATTCACAATTGTTGGATGGGAGGCCGTTGGCAGTAGTAAGTTGCGTGTATTTGTTTTTTTCCCGGATGATCAAACCGTTCCCAAGTGTCGCAAAGTACCACGTTCCGTTATTCGTGATTTTCATATCGTTTATCCTGCAGTTCATCCAGGGCCCTCTGTCGCTCAGTTGAATAAAGGAATTCTTTACAAAGGCCCACAAGCCGTTCACGCACCCCAGCCACAGGGTATCGTCATACATGGCATAGGTAAAAGTCCTTACCGGGTAAGTCCCGGCCAACGTATAAACCGGGTCGTTCATATTACGTTCGAAGATATAGTACCTGTCACCAAGATAAATGTTCTGGCGGACGGAATCGTATAAATAGAAGTAGCAGCCCATCTTGATATGGGATGTGGTCATTGCATATTTCGTTTTTTGAGCGCGCGGATCCCATTCGAGACTCTGTACTTTCCCTTGCCCGGTAGGAAATGGGGGACCTATATTAAAAATGACCGGTTCGCGTACGTTCTCTTTTTTGAACAGGTCAGAAGCGGTTTTCGAAAAAGGATCGAGGTGCGCGATCACAGTATCGGTTGAAACAAGTGTTATATTATTTATGGTGTCGCTTATAACAAACAGGTTATTGTTGATCCTGCTTGCGTGGATCTTGCCTGTTCCTTTGCCGGGATAAAGTTTTGTTTCAAGCGTGAAGTGGTCGGGAGATGAATAGTATACGCCATTCTCGAGCGTGGTGAACCAGGTGCCCCCCTCATTATCCGTCATCACATTACTTACCGAGAGACCATTGAGCAGGTGAATAATGTTTTTAAAGAGATTTCCCTCGCCCGGCTTCATCCCGATGGCGCCTTTGCCTGCAAGGCCGATCCATAGCGTATTACCCGTGAATGCGAACCCGGTGGAGTAGGTCCCGAATTTTTTTTCGAGACCGTGTAATTCGGTTATCTCCTTATTGTTTGTAATAAAAACGGAACTATCATCGGAAATAGCAAACCTATTGTCGCCCAGTACCGCGCAAAAATAGTGTCCGATGGAGAGGCCTTTTTTCGATAATGTAAACAAAAGCGAGCTTTTCCTGAAGAAGGAGAGATGGCAAGATAATTCAGGCGGCCCTAATGAGGACCCGCAAATAAAATGCTCGTTCTCCACGTAAATGATGTTCACTCCTTTTTGCTGAACCGGGATCACATGAAACTGTTTTGCCCCGTATCCCGGTTCTATTTTGAAATACGATTCCAGCGCCCTGAACCCACACCATAAAGTATCACCGCTGTCGATATAAAACGACACCATTAAATTATTTTTGGAATACTTTAAAATGCTGTCGTTACACGGTATCGCATAAATGCTGTCGTTCTTCCAGTAGCACAATTTTCCCGAGAGCGAGCGGAACCAGATGCGGCCATGCCGGTCCTCTTGTATGGAAAAAACCGTATTATCAACAAGCCCGGAAGTGGTGGTGTAATTTTGGAATGTGTAGCCATCGAAGCGGGCCACCCCGCCATCGGTGCCGAACCAGATGTAACCTTTTGAATCCTGCATGGCACAGTATACTTCGGGGCTGGGCAACCCATCCTTGGAAGTATAATTCCTGAAAACGGGCTCCTGTGCAGCGAGCGAGAATGCAAACAGCAGT
>DATDFI010000524.1:0-8078 GCA_036522695.1 Bacteroidia bacterium
ATGTTCCCGCCCCCACCGATACTGTTTGTCAGGTACGCAACCGAATAGAAAATATCGGTTGATAATGGCCCGGTATTTTCGCAGGCAATGCTTACCGGCACTTTAAATGAAACAATATTTGGAGGAAGGGCCGTTCCGTAAATGCCATCCAAATATCCCCCGGTAAGCGCATTGAAGCGGGCAAGGAAAGGCTGGTAAACCGGCCCGTTATTGGAGAGGGTGCCCACAATTATAGTGGGGCCGCAGGGGCTGTTCGGCACTTTATTAAAGGTGATCAATCCGGATGCGAAACCTGCCAGGTAAACTTCATCCCTCACGGGGTCAAGCGCCAGGCTGTGGCCTTCTGAAGTACCGCTGGCATTCTCAAAGTTCACCCATAGCAATTCGCCACAGTTGTTGTACTTCGCAATGTAGGCCGTGCGGGTACTGGGTCCTACACCATTAAGTGTAATATCGGGGCAAACACCAAGTCCGTCAAATATCATATTGTTGTCAAATACTCCGCCCACGTAAACATTTCCGTACTTATCTGTTAAAATATCATTGCCCCCTGAGCTGCCGAGTGGAGCTGAGGGTTCACTCACCTCCCATTTTGAGCAGGTGTTCCCAATGGGATTGTAGGCAACCGTGTGGCCCACCTGCTGCGTAACAGGCCCCGAAGGTGTATTTGTTGTAACAACCATCGTTATTACGTAGGTCCCGGGATTTACATACGTGTGCGAAGGCGCAGAATAATTCCCCCAGGTATTTTCCGTGGGAGTAATGGGTGCGCCAACTGTTCCTGAAACGGTGGAGCCATCCCCGAAATTCCAGGAAATGGTGTTCCCGCACCCGGTGAGCTTGAAATCTACCTTGCAATTACAAGGGCAAATCGTAAAATCCACAGGCTCCGGGACCGGGTTTACAACCTGCCCGTCAATATTATTGGGGAGACCTACCCAGGCTGATTGACCAGGTGAAAGAAAAAGGCTGTTGACCACGTAATTTCCAGGAGCCAGGGGGGTATTAGGCGTAACAAAGCGGGCAAGAGTGGTATTGGCAGTCAGTGGGTGCGTCATTAAAATGGTACCGTGTGGAACTACCTGGCCGGTAGTAGCGTCAGGCGCCAGTTGCAATTGGTAAATATCATCATTGATCACATTGCTGATGGTAAGATCGTTATGCGGAATCGTGGGGTCGCAGGCTATGTTGCTTACATCATAAACCCTCACCTTTGCTGCG
The DNA here is from genome assembly GCA_036522695.1 of Bacteroidia bacterium. Lineage (GTDB taxonomy): Bacteria > Bacteroidota > Bacteroidia > JADZBD01 > JADZBD01 > DATDFI01. The sequence goes on from DATDFI010000524.1 coordinate 1,222, forward strand.
CCATTGCACGCATATAGATTTTTCGAATCCGGGGAGAACGATAATCCGTAGGGAAATAGGGTTTGAGGAACCCTGTTAATGAAATCGAATATTCCTGTTCCGCAATTGAAGGAAAAGAAATTCATAAAGCCACCTGTCCCTGTGTTTGCCGCACGCTCGCCTATTGCGAAAAGACTCCTGTCGGGTGAGCTTTTCATGGTGCTGATCCAATTGTAGGAGTTCCCTGTAGTAGTAGGATAAAATCCCTGCCCCGGTAAAAAATTACTGATAACGGGCGTATTGGATAAACCGCTTGCATCCAGGAGGTAGGCATATATCGAATTATCGCTTGCAGAAAAAGGGTTATTAGGGAAAAAAGTATTTGCAGGACTAATATTGGTAGGATTAATAACGGGTTTTACAATGATCCAGTAATCCTGGCCGTTGCAATGCGGGATCGCGGTCAGCCCTTCCGTAGTATAACTATTGAAAGTAGGTTGCGAGGGCCCTGATATTATTGAATTGGTTGTAGCGGAATAAATATAATAGGTTAGCCCGTTATTAAGCGGGGTCGCTGAATTTGCATCCGAAACTGTAAAAATATAGAACAGGTTAACAGTATGTATATTCTGAGGTACCATCGGAACGATCACCACACCTTGTGCCGCTGATCCGCCTGGCGTATTGGGTGATCCGTTCAACTGTGTTGGACAGGCCACACCTGCAGCATTCCAAACAGTGATGCCGTCAGTATAGAATAATATCGCTCCATTCTGATCACAATAACAGGCGCATCCTTCTTGTGTGTTTTCAGATGTTGGTCCTGTGATCGGACCCGGAGGCGCAATTGAAGTTCGCGCGTGCGCACCAAAATACCATTGATTGTATGCACCTGGAGTTGGTTGCGCAAAGATGCCGGTTACGGTTACGAAAAACACCAGGAGAACCGTAATACCTGTTTTTGATCTCATATTTTGTTTTTTTTGAATGAGGATGTTGCGGGCTTAGGCGGGAAGCACAACCGGGAGTATGCAGGCAGGAAGGGAAACACCAGGCCTACCTGCTGAAGGTTTTTGGTTGAGTGCGCATAATTTTCTAATTTATTATAAAACTATGCTGCAGGAGAAAAGCCGGGACAACCGTGTAAGGAACGGTCATGTTTTTGTAACAAAAGGTTGCTATGGAGTAACCAACGGTTGTAAAAGCTATTGGGAGCGATGTAAAAGGAAGCTCATGTTTTAAGGAACATCATGAACTCCGCCTTTTTTCTCCTTGAGATCTCAATGCTTCTCCCGTTGCTCATTTCCAGGAATCCACCATCCTGGTTGATGATCTTTTTGATGTGGCTGCAATTGACAAGGTGTGATTTGTGTACCCTGAAAAAACCCTTCAAACCCAATTCGGATTCAAACTCTGCGAGGTTTCGCGACACGACCATGGCCATTCCATTTGTAAGATGTACGGTGGAATACCTGCCTTCTCCTTCAATGTGGATGATCTCGTCAGGGAGAACAAATATTATCCCGTTGTGATCCGAGAGGGCGATCTTGTTTCCGGCATCGGTGGTGAGTTGCGCGCTTTGTTTATTCTCTATCTGCGCCCTCGCCTTTTGAACCGCTTCCATTAATTCATCCGGATCTATGGGCTTCAGCAGGTAAGCGGTCGCATCGTATTTGATCGCCTTGATGGCATGTTTCTCAAAAGCGGTAGTGAAAATAACCAAGGGCTTATAAGTTGAAGGCAAGGCAGTCAGTAAGTCAAAGCCATTAGAAACCGGCATCTCTACATCAAGGAAAAGTAATTCCGGATGGTGCTTGTGAATCAGGTCGAGTGCGGTAAATGCATTGGTTGCTTTCCCCAACACTTCAACTTCCGGGCAAAAAGCGACAAGTTGCGCTTCAAGCCCATTCAGGGCATGCTCTTCATCATCTACAAGCAGGGTAGAAATTTTATTCGACTTGCTCATTTTATTTTTTTACGGGGACAACAAATTTAATGCGCGTTCCGGATGGTTCTCCGGTTGGCAGGTTTTTGTCAGTTATATGAAAGTAAAAAAAAGGACCATTGATAATCTGGCAGATCAGCTTGAGTCGTTGCATGGTAATATTAAGGCCGGCCGACACATGGTCTTTTTCCCTGAATATGGCGCTTTTTTCTCTTCCTACCCCATTGTCATCGATGGTGCAGAAAAGGCAATTGCTTTCCATTTGAAGTGTAACCGTAATGACACCTTTTCTATCCTGCAGATTCATTATACCATGCCTCACGGCATTTTCAACCAGGGGTTGTATGAGCATAGTAGGTATAAGTATGGTACTGCCAATAGATGGATCAACAACAACATGGTAATCGAATTTTTCAGGAAACCTCAATTGTTCCAGTTCAAGATACAATTTTAACATTTCTACTTCTTCTTCTACGCCAACATATTCCCTTCGAAGATTATTAAGTTCAAGCCGCATGAGCTTGGAAAATTTATTAAGGTAACGCGAAGCGTTCTTCCGGTCTTCAACCATCACCAGCGATTGAATAGTATTGAGAATATTGAAAATGAAATGCGGATTCATTTGTGATGAAAGAGCCTGCAGCCGGTATGTATTCACCATCTCGAGCATACGCGACCTGGATCGCTGTTGTGCGATCCGGTAATACACCATGGCATATACAGAACCCACCAGGATGGCGGCCACAAGTATCCTGAACCACCAGGTTTGCCAGTAAGGAGCGGCAATCGAAAGGTGAAGCACAGCGGGATCCACACTCCAGCGACCCGCATCATTTTGTGCGTAAACCCTGAAGGTATAGTTGCCGGGATCAAGAGAAGTGAACTGAACATAGTTGGATGAAAGTTTTTCCCTCCCCGTAGTCAATCCCTCCATATCGTATTCGTAATCGATCTTTCCTTTCTGTTTATAACAAAGCCCCGTGAACCCTATCTTAAGTATATCGTAATCATAGGGAAGCTCCAATGTATCACCATTCCCTTTTTGCAAAGGCATATTATTTACTTCCACACTGCTGATGTAAACCGGGGCGGAAGAATGGTTGATCATCATTTTCCCGGTTTCCACGCGCACCAGGCCCCTGGCCGTTGCCAGCCAGAGGAAGCGGCCTGCAACAATTACTTTCCTGAGCACGGTGGTAGGCAAACCGTTGTTGGTATTGTAATTGGAGATGCTCATTCTTTGTCCCCCGTAAATTATTCTTGATAGGCCATTGCTGGTGGCGGCCCAAATGGTGTCGCCTGATACCGCAAGACCATTCACCAGGTTATTGCAGAGGCCGCTTCGCTCATCTATCACCAAAGGCTTGCTTTTACGGTCCCATATGATCACTCCTTTTCCCATCAACCCGAGCACCAGCTTTCCGCCAGGAAGCTCGTTGATGTCTGATATTCTGGATCGGAAAATGGGATCCGCTGCCGGCTCAAGCGAATCTCCTTTTAAAAAAAACAAACCGGTATTCCCTCCCACCCACAATTGGCCGTTGCCATCGTAGAAGGCGATATCGGAATGAAAGCTGACGGGTGAAAAGACGCTGATCTTGCCGGGAGGATCGGCAGAACGGATGACCAGCTCAGCGAAATTAAGGGTGAGAAGCTCTCGCGTTCGTTCCCGTACAATGATCGATCGGCAGGATTGGCCTTCAATGGATCTAAAGGTACCATTGCATATCACGCCCGATCCAAGGCTTCCTCCCAAATAGAGGTTGTTCTTCTTATCAAGGTAAAGGGAATAGATGGAAGTATTTTTACCCGCAGGAAAGGGCACTTCCCCGGTAAGGGTTGTTCCTTTAAATGATAATTCCCGAACAAAGCCGTCCTTGGTCCCGTAAAAGATATTTCCCGCACTGTCACTTATCAGGCAAGTAACATCAGCCTTTCCTCCCGGAGGAAATACCCTGTAGTTAAGGTTGGGAATAAAATAGATCCCGTTGTCGAGGCTCGAAAGCCAAAGTCCGCCCTCGTGATCAAAGCAAACATCCGTGATCGTTTCATCCTCAAACAAACGATCTGCTTCAGGTGTGTTGATCCACTCGTTGGGCCTGAATCTTTTTATTCCCTTTTTCTTCGTGGATATCCATATGCAGGAATCCCGGTCCTCTATGATCTTGACCACATCTTCGCGCGTGTCCATTTCATAAATCTTCCCGCCAGGATCTATTTCGCAAATTTTTCCGGGGCAATACAAGACCACTCTGCCGTTTTTTCGTTTTACCGCAGTACAATTTTGCTGTACCATCGAGAACTTCGGGCATTCGATCTCTATCTTTTTTCCAAAACCATCAAATATCAGTTCGTGGCGGGCCCCGGGTGAAGATTTAGGGACCGCATATGAACCAAAAAGCAGGGTGTTTTGGAACTCTTTGAAATAATATCCTACGGTTCCGGGAGTCCTGTTCAAAGCCAGGTCGTGTATTTCTCCACCAGGCAATACAGCAAACACCCCTCCTACAAGACTGCCAAAAAAAACAGTATCATGTTTGGCCAGGAAGGAGCGGATGATCTGTGATTGAAACCCGTGCGCGATAAGTTTTGAGTTGTTCTCGTATGCATGAATCTTCCCGTCTTTATAATAGGATAACGTACCATTGAACGAGGTAAACCATATCCTTCCTTCTTTATCTTCAAATAAATTGAAAACGGTATTGTCCGTCAGACCATCGTGCGTGGTAAATACCTGGAAATTGTACCCGTCATACCTGCACACTCCCCTATCGGTTGCCACCCATATGTAACCTTTCGAATCTTTAAGGATACCGTACGTTTCAGAACTCGGCAAGCCATTCTCCACCGAATAATTAAAGGATACAGGTGATTGGGAGAATGCAGGAGAAAACAGGAGCACGTCCAGTAAAAGGAAGAGGAAAAGGAAATTGAACCCGCCCGTGAGATGGATAGTATGTAAAATTGAAAGGGAGCATCTCTGCTCCCTTTTCAGCTTAAAAAAAACCATGGCTAAACAGTTTAGTTTTTAAGCATATCGTTTAATTTCTTGTATTTCTCAGTATCAGCCTGGCCGGTCTTCGCGTAAAGCTGTTTGAGCGCTTTCATTGTGTCTTTGTCTGTTTTATTCAACTCAAGCGCCTTCTCAAGCAAAGGTATGGCTTTTAAGAAAAGATCGTTGGCTTTTTTTTCCTCTACTTTTATTTTATTCACATCGCTCAGTTTATCAGAGGCTTTGAGTATGTCAGCTCCCCAATTACTATAAAATACCCCGAAATTGTAAAAGGCATTAAAATAGTCGGGTTTCAGGTCCGTTGCCAGCTTGAATTGCTCCTCTGATTTTAGCATAAGCTCATCATAATTAGCCGGTTTCGGTTCTACAGCAGCCATCTTATGCAGGGTTTGTCCCAATACTAAATGCAATTCGGGGTTCTTGGGGTCCTTTTCAATGGCAAGGTTCAGGTTCTTAAGCGCCTCATCCGTTTTTCCCATCTTAATGGCCAGGTTCAGCTCCTCCAGGATAAATGCATATTCATTCGGGAATGCAACTCTCGCTTTTGCTATGCAATCCTTCAAGCCGGCATCATCACCTTTGGCCTTATAAATATCCATCATATGTGCGTACTGGCTTGCGGGCTGATATTTAAGGGCAAGCAACCGTTCATACAACGAAAGGGCTTTGTCCCATTGTTTGGTTCGCTCTGCACAATAGGCTGCAATGTTCAGGGAATTGGTATCGGTTTTTCCGGCAAACTTTTTATAATAATCGAACGTTTTCTCGGCAAGCGGCTCCGCTTCGTCATATGCCTTTAATGAATAGGATGAATACATCTTATTGAAATAATCATCAGAGCAAATATGAAGCAGTTTCTTCACTTCATCACTCCAGTCGCCTTTGGTGTCAAGTGTTAATTCACGCTGGTATGATGAGATCGCTGAGTCGAGATCCTTCAGGCTCACTTGCTGGTAAGCAAGGATATTCTTCTTGTTATTATCGGTTTCAGTGATCTTGGCCAGCGCATCTGACAATGCCCGGTCAAAGAATGCATGATATATTTTGCCTCTCAGGTACCAGGTTTTCGGCTTCCCCATTGTGTCGGGATGCTTGGCCGCAGTGTCAATGCGGGCGCGCGCTTTTTGCAATGAGGCCATATCCTTATCCTTTATATAAGAATCATAGCTCATCGAGGCGGTTGTAACATTATTGTTTTGCGCACCCGCAAAGTATACGGCTGCCAATGCAATTACCAGGGCGATGGTTTTTTTCATAGGGGTTTATTGAGGTTCATTGTTGTCACCGGGATTATCAATTTCCTTGCCGTTGTCCTCCGGCTTTTGATCCCCGTTCGTATTGTCTTCAGTTGACGCATTGGTTTCCTCGTTTCCATATTCACCGTTCTGTTGCTCTGCCAACTCATTCTTTTCCTCTTCCGGGTCAATATCAACCTTTGTAACTGCACCTATTTCGTCTTCCTCGCGAAGGTTTATAAGTCGAACACCTTGCGTTGCACGGCCCATTACCCTCAAACTTGATACGGCAAGACGAATGATGATGCCATTCTTGGTGATGATCATGAGATCATTGTTATCTGTCACCTCTTTAATAGCGACAAGGTTCCCGGTCTTATCCGTGATGTTGATCGTTTTCACTCCTTTGCCACCACGGTTGGTGATACGATATTCTTCAAGTTCGGACCGTTTTCCGAATCCTTTTTCTGAAACTACGAGCACGTTTGTAGTAGGATCTGCAATGCTGATCATTCCCACTACTTCATTGTTCTTACCTCCCTCATCATCAAGGTTTACGCCTCTTACACCTGAAGCGTTTCGCCCCATAGGACGAACGGTCTCTTCATTAAAGCGGACCACTTTTCCCTGCTTAGTGGCCAGCATGATCTCACATTTGCCATTCGTCAGCTTCGCTTCCAGCAAG
>DATDFI010000525.1:0-10401 GCA_036522695.1 Bacteroidia bacterium
CATCCCCAAGCCCTGCCACGAAGACTGGAACAAAATGACACCCGATGAGAAAGTTGCTTTTTGCGGTTCCTGCAAAAAATCGGTTTACGACTTTACGAACAAGACCGATGAAGAAGTGACAGATATATTAATGAAAGCGAATGGCGCAAAGATCTGCGGCCGTTTTAACGCAGAACAACTTGAACGTCCTATTGAGCTTTCTCTCCCGGTATATAACCTCCCGCAAAATGTTTCTCCCTTTCGCGCTTTCGCAATGGCGGCATTCCTTGTTTTCGGAACCATATTGTTCACCTGCCAGGATGCGAACGGGCAGGTGGTTGGCAAAATGAAGATCACTTACCCGCAGGAACAAACGCAGACTAAAAATAACACTCAAACCAGCGGCACTTCAACTATTTCTCCCCGGCAGGTAATGGGCGGGCCGAAGTACACTCCCCAGCAGAATAATAATGAGAACAAGCCGGTGACCAAAACCCCGCAGACCCTTAAAACCCCCAAAGAAGACCCGAATAAATATGCGCGCATGGGTGATGTGGTTTGCACTATGCCTTTAAAAGGAGAGATACAAATTGATCCCGTGCAGGACACGGTTAAACCTGAAACAAAACATCCGGTTAAAAAGGATACTGTTCAAAATGAACCGCCCCAAACCATTCTCATGGGAAAGCCTTCGTTCAATAAAGTGGAGAAGGATACCCTGGAACAGGTTACCAACGACCAGGTGAAGCCCATGACCTTTGCTCCCGTACCCGATCCCATTATTCGCAAGCCCATAAAATACCAGTACCTGGGCCAGCCGGTCATCTCCACTATTAAAGTGCAGCCCGGGGACACAACTAAGAATACGGAGCAGCCCATTGTAGTTAAAACCACGGATACACCCCAAACGCTCAACATTCCGAAAAGTATTCAGCACCTTACGGATACTTCGGCAACAGTTAAAAATATAAACCCCGATAAAACGATCAACACTGAGAAAAAAGCAATATCGCTGGAGGTGATGCCCAATCCCAGCACCGGAAAATTAACCCTTCGTTACAGCATCAAAGAGAAGAATTTCACCACGCTTGAGTTATTTGACATCAGCGGAACAAAGGTGAGGTCATTCGTGAGTTACCAACAGGTTTACGAAGGCACTTATACCACTACGTTCGATATTTCCGACCTGCCTGATGGGATCTACATATGCGCGCTGCGCTCAGGCGATAAAACAGCAAGCTCCAAGGTTATCTTAACCAAATAAACGATCCCTACATGGCGTGAACGCTCTCCTCCGGGAGGGCGTTTTTTTTTGAGGGATGATGTGTGATGTAAGATGTAAGATGGGCAGGATGAGAAGCGAACCTTTGTATTTCATCTTCACCGCCATTCCCGCTTTTGCCCCGGCTCAATCGGGGCTATGCTCAACCTCCAGCATTTCATGGGCCTGGTCCTCTTCCCATCAACCATCATCCCTTCGTTTAAAAACTTCTCAAAACTTCATTCTCAAATTTTCTTAAATTCTTTTAGGTTTGTTCAAACAAAAAAAATACCGTGAACAGGATATCACTCGCATTGAATATAGTGCTCACCATTGCAGTAGCAGTGTTGTTTTACCTGCATTTCAGCAGTAAACCTCAAACCACCTCAACGGTGGATAACAACAAGCAAAGGACCGACAGTCTTGCGCATTCCATTCCCACCACCAAGGAACAAACCGATGCCAAGATCGTTTACCTCAACATCGACACACTCGAGGAAAAATACGAGTACTATAAAAAGGTGAACAAAGAATACCGTGATAAGGTGATCGCGTACGAAAGCGGCCTTCAGAATAAAATGGAATCCCTGCAGAACGATTACAACCAGTATATGCAAACGGGCGCATCACTTACCCTCGAGCAGCAAAAAGCGAAAGAAGCCGATCTGCAAAAGCGTAAGGATGAAATAGAGCGCATGCAGGAATACAAGGACCAGCAAGAAATGGAGTTCGCCAAGCCGCTGGATGATGTGCAGAATAAGCTGAATGCTTTTTTCAAGGCCTTTACCAAGGACCATAATTATTCCTCCATCATCACTTTTACCGTTAAGGGGCAGGGTGCGCTGGGTGTGAATGACGAGCTGGATGTGACCAACCAGATCATCAAAGGTCTTAACGATGCTTACCACGAGGACCTGCAAAAGAATCCTCCCAAAAAATAATGCCTTATACCTGGAGCATATGTGATCCTTTTACACCCGGTCTTATCGAGAAAGGAGAGATCGATAAGGAGGAGATCATGGATACTTTTATGAAGCATCCATGGATGGAGCTCTGTCGTAAAATGAACGCGTTGCCTGACATCGAACCTTTTTTTTCGCCAACCCTCACCTTTTGTGAAGTGGAGACGCAGGCTGATATTTGCTTTTCATTCACAGGTGATGACGGGCTGTACAATTTCATGGTGGTCATCAACTTTGAGGATACATATGGGGACCGTGACGGGTTTAACCTGGAAGCCTCGAAAGAATTGCTCGAAGCATTCCTGCGTGGCGACTTTAAATTCATAGAACAAAAAATCTGCTAAAAATATTCCCATGGAAACAAAAACCAAGAAAGGCCACCTGCTCGAAAAGATCAATTCCGTAAAGGAGTTCCACGAAGTGTTTTTGATCGGCAACCGCGAGGTGCCTACCGGTACAGTGAGCGAGAACGAGTATATGCTTCGTTATAATCTCATCAAAGAGGAAAATGATGAATACCTGGAAGCGGCAAAACGTGGCGACCTGGTGGAGATCGCAGATGCGCTGGGCGACCAGCTTTATATTTTATTCGGTACCATTTTGCGCCATGGCTTGCAGCATAAGATCGAAGAAGTGTATGACGAGATCCACCGCAGCAACATGAGCAAGCTCGATCATAACGGCCAACCCATTTTCCGTGAGGACGGAAAAATACTGAAGAGTGAAAGATACTTTAAGCCGGATATAAGATCCATACTCGAGAAGTAAGAGATTCCCGGCCAAGGCCATTTGTAAAAGGTGTCCTGGCCGGGGTTTTACTCATAATTCCCGGCTCCTGCTAAAACACCCGGTAGATCATCCAGATACCGCATCCCACCATGATCACGCCCACCAGGCGGTTGATGCGCTCGAGGAGCTGTGCGTTGAGCATTTGCTTGATCTTGTGCGCAGCGAGGGCTTTGAGGATATCGGTGGTGAGCACGGTGAGCAGGGTAGTGGCGAAAAAAATAAAAATGTGAATGTGTTTGAAATTGATGTTGGAACTTACTATGCCCACCCAACTCAGCCAAAGCAGGATCACAAAGGGATTGATGATGTTGAGGATGAATCCTTTCGCGATGGATAAAGGATAGTTCACACCTTTCCTCCTGCGCTGGTCGTCAAGCAGCGGGATATTCTCATCGCTTACACTGTTCTCTTCGATGGACTTTTTTTGAACGATGTAGAAAATGCCGAACACCATAACGATGGTGCCACCGATCACACCTGTAATGAATTTATTGCCTTCGTGGGTGAATAATTTGGAAGCCCCCTGGTAGGCAAGGAAAACACAGGTGGTATCACTCAGGAAAATTCCGATAGCGAGCGCTATGCCCGACTGGTAGCCCTGGTTAAGGCTGGTACGCAGCAAGGCGAAAAAACCCGGACCGATGGAAATGCATAGAAGCATGCCCAGTACCAATCCCTGCCATATCGCCTGGAAAAGAAGATCCATTTACCCCTTCGGTTTATTGTCGGCCAGGAATTTTTCCCATTCGGTGAGCCGGTTGTTCTTCATCACGCGGGGGAATTTGTGCTGGCCGCCTTCCTTGCCGTTGATGCGCATCCACTCATAGAACATACCCACGGGATAAATTTCCACCATCACTTCTTTGAGTGCGGCCATGCGTTCCACGCGGTAATCGTCATTGAGCGCCTTGAGGTTTTCATCCAGTTTTTTCTTTACCGTTTCAGGGTCGGCCTTGTCATCGGTACCAATGAACCATTTGTGCGCGAAAAGAGAACCGTAAGGTATTCCCGCTACGGTGAATTCTTTGATGTCGATGTTGAGCTGGTCGGAAACCATTTCTATCGCACGGTTCATGTTGTCCTGCGACATGTGCTCACCGCAAAGGCTGAGGAAATGTTTGGTGCGTCCCGTGATCACGATCTCGTAGTGCTGGATCGAAGTGAATTTCACCGTGTCACCGATAAGGTAACGCCAGGCACCCGCACACGTAGAGAGCAGGAGCGCGTATTCTGTATTTTCCTGGACCTCGGCAACGGTAAGCGTTTCGGGATTTGAAATGATATTGCCGTCACCATCGAAATTCTTTTCTGTGAAGGGCACGAACTCGAAGAAGATGCCGCTGTCGAGCACCAGCTTCATGCCATCGCCTTCGGGCCTGTCTTTGTAAGCAATGAACCCTTCCGAAGCGAGGTAGGTCTCGAGATAAATGATGGGCCGCGCGATCAGCTTGTCGAATCCCTTTTTATAAGGCGCGAGCGAAACACCTCCATGCACGTACACATTCAGGTTGGGCCATATGTCGTGAATGGTATTCACTTTATAATGATCGATGATCTTCTCCATGAGGATCTGTACCCAGGCCGGCACACCGGCAATGATGGAGATGTCCCAGTTCTTCGCGTTACGCGTGATCTCATCGAGTTTTGAATTCCAGTCGCGCTCGCGGGCAATGCGGTTGCCCGGTTTAAAAAAATACTGGAACCAGAACGGGATATTGCCCGTGGTGATGCCGCTCAGGTCACCTTCAAAATAAGTTCCGTTGTAATTAAGGTGCGTGCTGCCTCCCAGCATCAGCATTCCTTTTTCGAAATGTGTTTCGGGCAGGTCGAAATGTCCCATGGTAAGGATCTGGCGAATACTGGATTTTTGTATGCTCTTGAGCATGTCGCGCGTTACCGGGATGTATTTGCTGGAAGCTTCGGAAGTGCCGGAGCTCAATGCAAAGTATTTTACACGACCGGGCCAGCACACGAACGATTCGCCATTGAGCGTGCGGTACCACCAGTTCTTGAAGATGGAACTGTAATCGTGAACGGGAACGCTGCTGCGAAAAGCATTCACCAGGTCTTTCTCATTCAGGATCTTCGAGAAATTATAGTGCTCACCGAAGTACGTGTACTCCGCCTTGCTCAGTAATTTGCGAAGGGTCACTTCCTGCTGGCGTATGCCGTTCTTCTTGCGGATGTCCTTAACGTTCTTCCCGATCTTTATCGTGCGCTTGAGTATAGAGCCGAGTAATGCCATTGCGAAAGTGTAAAATAAAAAATCCTGCAAGGGCGCAGGATTCTTAAATGTGATTATCCGTTTACGAGTTTGCTGCGGAGCTCCTCGGCTTTTTTGCCGATGGCTTCCACATCCTGGGGAGTAAGTTCCGTTTTACCTTCAAACATTTTTTTGAGTGCATTGAGGTCCGTGATCATATCGGCATAGAATTTATCGTCCTTCGAAAATTCGGAAAGAAGGTCGACCAGGCTTTGGAGGTGCGTGCGCTGCTCGAGCAATTTAGAGAAGATAGTTTTATTGTTGTCGTCCTTCGCAGTGTTGCCGAGTGTTTTGGTGGTCGAATATAAACCTTCAATCCATCCACCGGTCACCACCAGTGAAGCAAGCCCGATACGTTCGTTCGATTTCAGGGTCTTATCCACTTCATTGTAGGAATTGAAGATGATGCGCTCGAGTGAATCTTTGTTGTCCTTGAATTTAGTGTAGCTGGCCAGTGTCTTCTGGTCAAAAGCGATCGGGATCCCCAGGTCATCGGCCAGTTTTTTCGCGCTCTTCAGGTAATTATTCATCTCGGGATACTGTTCGAATGTTACGAGGTATGCCATATCGCCACCGTAAATGCCGAGGTTCACGGCCTTCACATCGTTCTTCGAATATTTGTCAACGTTCGAAGGATCGTTGGTCACACCGCTTTTGTATTTGGCCCCGCTTTTATTAAGCGTACCCAGTATATCGAAGGGAATAGGGACATTGCTGATCACCAGGTCATATTTGAATTCCTTGAATTCATCAACCTTCCCGGTATCGTTGGTCTTTTTGGCGTTGCCGGTATCATTGCCGTTATCGGTCACTTTTTCGGTACCGCTATTGCCGCAGGATGAAAAGAACAGGGCGAGGCCTGCAAAAGAAAGTCCAATGATTCTTGAGGTTTTTGACATAAGCCGGGTTTTGAGAAACAAATCTAATTGAAAGATATTACTTGGCAAAATAGCTGAAGCTGTGGTTATTCCGGATGTTTTTCAGGGTCTCGAAAATGAGGCGGATCACGTTCTCTACGTCCTTTTTATGCACGCTTTCAACCGTGGTGTGCATGTAACGAAGGGGAAGCGAGATAAGTGCCGAAGCCACCCCGCTCGAAGAGTAGGCAAAGGCATCCGTATCGGTGCCTGTAGAGCGCGACACCGCTTCACGCTGGAAAGGGATGCGGTTCTTCTCCGCTGAGTGAATGATGAGTTTTAAAAGATTGTTCTGCACGGCCGGACCATAAGTTAGCACGGGCCCTTTGCCGCAGGCGATATCACCCTGCGCCACTTTATTGATCATGGGCGTTTGCGTATCATGGCACACGTCTGTGATGATGGCAACATCGGGATTGATCCTGCGAGAGATCATCTCGGCCCCGCGCAATCCCACCTCTTCCTGTACGCTGTTCACAATGTACAACCCGAAAGGCAGCTTCACTTTTTTCTCTTTGATCAAACGCGCCACTTCCGCGATCATGAAGCCTCCCGCGCGGTTGTCGAGCGCACGACCGGTGAAATAACGATCGTTCAGGATCATGAAGGGATCTTCGTAAGTGATCACGCAGCCCACATGTATGCCCAGCTCTTCCACTTCTTTATCGGAATTGCAGCCGCAGTCGAGAAAAAGATTTTTTACCGAAGGATTTTCTTCCTTGCCCGCATCACGGGTGTGGATGGCGGGCCAGCCGAACACGGCCTTCACAATTCCTTTTTCGGTGTGAATGTTCACGCGTTTGGAGGGAGCGATCTGGTGATCGGAGCCACCGTTCCTGCGCAGGTAAATAAAACCGTCCTTGGTGATGTAATGCACGAACCATGATATCTCATCGGCATGCGCTTCTATCACCACTTTGAATTTCGCACCGGGATTGATCACACCTACTGCGGTCCCGTAAGTGTCGGTGAAATGATCATCGATGTAAGGCTTGATGTAATCGAGCCATATTTTTTGTCCCGCACTCTCGAAGCCGGTAGGCGATGCGTTGTTGATGTAACGCTCCAGGAATTGCATGGAGCCGGGAGTGAGCAGGGAGTTTTTGTCTTTTTTATTGGCCATGGTCGTATTGTAAGAAGGGCAAAAGTAAAGTAAAAATTCATGTTAAGTTGTGAGGAGTAAGATAATGTGAAACTTTCCGACAAAATGTATTTTCAACTCTACCAACCACCCACCATCCGCTACCAACATTTTGTGACCGGATTTTGTGGCATATACTTTGCATTCTTTGTTGAAAACTAATTTTCATACTTAAATAGCTATTCCTTTTATTTGACTTCCTGAAAAAAGAAGGAACCTCTAAAACGCAAAACGACCTATGAAGAACATGTTCACGAAACGTATCGCCTCGCTTGCCGTGCTGCTGCTTTGCTCGGCATTTGTATTCGCGCAGGTGAAGAAGAAAGGATTGCCGCTTGACGGAAAAATGTACACCATCGAGCTTTATAAAGAAGGCAAGGATAAAAAATGGAACGATGACGAGATCAAGTTCAACATGGGTAAATTCAAATCCAATGTGTTTGGCGATTGGGGTTTTACTTCCACCACGCCTTACAACTGCACCACTATCGACAGCACTTCCGAAAAGAAGATCTATACTTTCGATTGCGAGACCAAACCCACCGATAAAAAGGAGACCATGGTTTGGAATGGCACCGTTACTGGTGATGATATTGAAGGCACCTGCGAGGTGCAAAAGAACGGGAAGACCACCAAGAGCTTTACCTTCACCGGCACATTAAAGCAAAAGAAAAAGCCCGGGACGAATTAATATCTCCGGTAAAAGAATGAAAACCCTTTCGCGCAATGCGGAGGGTTTTTTTGTTTTCGTGAACATGCTTTTCCCTTTTCCTAAATTTCCGTACTTTGTACACGTTTTAAAATTTACACCCCATGAAGCGATACGCGCTCGCCCTTTTCCTGGCCGGAGCCTTTTGCACTGCCCGCGCACAGGATACCATCAAAGTACCTACCGGAGTGAATAACGATGCCGAGACCGCCTATAACCAGGGTATCTCACAGCTCACCGCCAAGGATTATGCCAATGCCATCGCCTCCTTCAGCAAAACCATCGAACTCAAACCCGATTTCGAGAACGCGTATTACAGCCGCGGCACCGCAAAATACGAGAGCAAAGATCTTGGCGGGGCCATCCTCGATTTCAGCAAAACCATCGACCTGAATACGAAAAACGATAAGGCTTATTTCAGCCGCGGGCAGGCTTATTATGCGCAGGGGCAAAAGGACCTCGCGATGGACGATTACAACAAGACCATTGAGCTTAATCCCAATCATGCGCAGGCGTATTACTACCGTGGCGGAATGAAATTTGAGAAAAAGGATTACCAGGGCGCGCTCGCTGATTTTGACAAAGCCATTAACCTGAAAGCGGATTACACTTATGCGTATAACGATCGCGGCAGCACCAAACGCCAGTTGCAGGACCTGGATGGAGCCATTGACGATTATAAAATGGCAAAGTCGCTCGATCAGAATCTTGATTTCGTTTGGAACAACCTCGGCAGCGCACTTCGTCAAAAAGAAGACTACAAAGGGGCCATTGACGCTTACGATAACGCCATCCGCATCAAACCCACGGCCATTTACTACAACAATCGCGGCAGCGCCAAATTCGAATCGGGCGATTACAAAGGAGCCATCATCGATTTCGATTACGCGATAAAAATGAAAAGCGATTATGCTTTCGCCTGGAACAACAAGGCCGGTGCGAAGATCAAGCTTAAGGATTACAAAGGCGCTATTGATGACTGCAACAAAGCGCTATCCTTCAATTCAAATTATGCTGATGCTTATTTGAACCGCGGCATCGCCAAAGAAATGCTGCGCGATAAAACTTCCTGTGATGATTTCAATAAAGCTTCACAGCTCGGCCTTGCGCAGGGAAAAAAATATTACATGGATTGTAAATAAGGACACCAGGTTCCAGGACTAAAGATATTACCTATGAAAAAGATATTCGCACTGATCGTAATGGCGTTCCTCGCGGGAAATGTTTTCGCGCAGAACGTTGAATTCACCAAGGATAATTTTAAAGGACAAAAGGACCAGCTCAAAGATGCGCTCAACGCCATCAAGGGTGGTGACCAGTACTACGAGCAGGGATACACGCAGTATGCCTGGGCCCTCCCGCTGTACCTGCACGCGAATGAATTCAATCCTAACAACGCCATGCTCAATTATAAAATAGGATTGTGCTATATCTATTCGGCATTCAAATGGAAGGCCCAGGATTTTTTGCTCAAGGCGTACAAGCTCAATCCCAACGTGGCCGAGGACATACATTATTACCTCGGTCGTGCTTATCACCTGGGCGAGAACTGGCAGAGCGCGGTGAGCGAGTACAATATTTATTTGCAGGGGCTGAACCCTTCCAAGCAGGCCGACCAGATCAAGGACACGAAAAAGAAAATACAGGAGTGTAAGGACGGGGAGGAGCTGATGAAAAATCCCGTTCGCGTTTTTATCGATAACGTGGGCGGGTCCATCAACAGCCGCTTCCCTGATTACGGCCCGGTGATCTCGGCCGATGAATCCATCATGTTCTTTACATCGCGCAGGGATAATTCAACGGGAGGAAAAACGGTTCCCGGCACACCGGATTATTATGAGGACATCTACATCTCCACTAACGTGAATGGGAAGTGGACACCCGCTGTGAATGCAGGTCCGCCAATTAACACCGAAGGCCATGATGCGACCGTGGCGCTTAACGCAGACGGGACCACGCTCTTCATTTACCTCGATGATAAAGGTGATGGCAATATTTACGAGTGCCAGCAAAAAGGTACCATGTGGTCGAAGCCCGATAAGATGGGCAGTAACATCAATACCAAGTTCCACGAATCGTCCGCTTCGCTTTCTGCTGATGGTAAAACGATCTATTTCGTGAGTGCGAAGGAGGATGGAAGTTTTGGCGGACATGATATTTACATGTGTAAGAAAGATGAAAAAGGGAAATGGGGCAAGCCCATGAACCTGGGCGGAGTGATCAATACGGAGTACAACGAGGAAAGCGTGTTCATTCACCCCGATGGAAAGACGCTTTATTTTTCTTCCCAAGGACACAAGACGATGGGAGGATACGATGTTTTTAAATCGATCTATGATGAAAAAACAAATACCTGGAGCACTCCCGAGAACCTGGGTTA
>DATDFI010000526.1:0-7736 GCA_036522695.1 Bacteroidia bacterium
CCCGCCTGCAGGCTGCTGAGATCAAATATAGTTACGGTGCTGTCATTTCCCGAAAAAAAATTGCGTTGTGTGATGAGGCATCCGCGCAGGTCATAAATTCCGAGTGTAACATGCACATCCTTTGGGATCACCCTTATTGAAAGTTCATCGCGCACAGGCTGTGGAAAAAGAAGGAGCGGGGAACCATCATGATCATTTTTTGCGGAAATGATCCAGGAAAAAGAATTACCGCCATTAAAATCCACCTGTTTTAACCGATAGTAGTTCAATCCCGGTGCAGCATTTGCATGAATGAATTCATAATTCCGGGTACTGCTGCTGTTTCCCGCACCCGCAATTTTCCCGATGCTCTCAAATAAGGTCCCATCCATCGAATGCTGCACTTCAAAAAATTCGTTACCCGTTTCAGTGGCGGTGGACCATTCCAATACATTTCCCTCGCTGGAATTTTTAACCGTAAAAGAGGTAAGCTCAACAGGAAGGCCGGAACAACTTATAGTTTGAGTTCCACCATTCGTATTGGTTCCGTAATTTACCGTTCCTGTAATGGCGAGTTTGGGAGAAAGAATGGCGCTGCACGTAATTGTATGCGCGTTTACGGCCGATGAGGAAAGATCGACCGTGATCCAGAAATAGGTTTGAGTCCCTCCCCCGCTAAAAGGCAGGCTATAGCTGAAACCACTGAAGGTATGATTACCCGGACCCAAAGTAGTAGTAATTGTAGCCATCAGGTTAGTAGTATTGAAAACGGAAAAAGCGGTGCGGTAAAGTTTGAAGTTGAGAATGTCGGCTGCCACATAAGTCCCCGTGGTGGTAAAACCGTTTATGGCCGTGAAAGTGGGGCCGCTGAAACCGATTACATTCGCCTGGAAGCCATAGATCTGAACGTTGGTAGTTCCGCAGTTGTCCGTTGCAGCCGAAGCCTGGTTAAAACCCGTTCCAATGTTGGTGGTTTGGGCAAATGAAGGTATAACCACAGTCATAAAAAGGAATGCATATACATATGAGTGCCTGTGCATGAAAAGGACCGGGTTTATGCATTTTAAATTTACCTCCAACCATCCCTGTTTCAAATCCTGTTTCCATTAATTTTTAGCTCTCATTTTTACATTTTCAATTAATAATTAATATTTATAATTTGATTATTAGGTAATTAAATCAATATATATATTAGTAATCAATGTAATCTGAACCTTTAAACCTACGCGCACCTTTAGAATGTTGCGGCCTGTAAAGCCTGCTGTTATAAAATTTATTTAGTGTTTAATAAATTTTTGACGAAACCTGTTCGAACCTGAAGTGATACAAACAAAATAAAGTCCCGGGGCAAGATTCCGGATATCAAGTATAACGATTGTATTTTCTGGTGAAATGCGAGGAAGGGGCAGAGCGACCGGCCGGCCGAACGCATCAAGGATCTCGCATTGTAAGGTCTTATCGGAGTCATGGAGGCTTACCGTGAGCTGGTCCGTGGCGGGATTGGGATATAATTTAATTCCTCGCATAGCGCATTCCTCCTCTACCGCAATGATGGGGGAATAAGTAAAGTGCCCATCAAAATCTGTTTGTTTTAGGCGATAGTAATTCAGCCCGTATGGCGGCTCTTCATCAAGGGCGGAATAATATAAAGGAGAACTGCTGTTGCCTGCACCATCCACAAATTTTACCGTGAGAAAATGTTCCCCGTCACTCGAACGCTCGATGGTAAAGAAGTCATTGTTGGTCTCAGTAGCTGTGGTCCAGTTTAACAGGGTTCCATTGGCGCTGCACTGGCCGGTGAACACGCTGAGTTCTATGGGCAGGCCGCTTCCTTTCGTGAATTTGACGGACATGAGGTCGCTGCCGGTGATCCCTGCCACAAAAATATTCTTATTCGGATCGAGTGATATTCCGTGTCCTTCATCGTTGTTGGCAGTACCGTAAAAAGTGGACCACTGCAGCCTGAAATTTGACGTGAACCAGAGTATGAACGCATCATTAAATCCTCCACCGTCATTCTGCGAGTTATCGTAATAGTTCACATCGGCAGGAGCCTGTACCGGAAAATCGGTGCACGAAGTTGAGCCGGTTACATAAATTCCATCCGAAGCATCGATGGCGATGGCCAGGCCCATATCGGTACCCACACCAGCGCTCCCTCCAAAATAAGTCCCCCACACCTTTGTTGTACCGGTTGAATTGCATTCAAATATAAAAGCATCGTATGACCCCGGGCTGTTATACGAATTATCAAAATAGGCAACGCCACCGGGATTGGTGCAGGGAAAATTAGAGGAAAGCGTGTAGCCGGTTATAAAAGCGTTACCTGCCGAATTCACAGCTATACCCTGCCCGATATCCACATCCGAACCACCGCAATACGCAGCATATTGTTTAACCTGCGTGGTTGTGTTGAGCGCCACAATAAAAGCATCCTCCACACTGAAACTGGCTGAGGCCGCCTGGAAGGAACCCGCAGTACCGGGGAAATTTGTGGAGAGGGTGAAGCCTGTAAAATACACAATTGTGGCAGCCGAATTGAGCGCAATGCCGTAAGCTTTGTCATCATCATTCCCTCCATAGTAAGTGGCCCAGGTGGTAGCGCCTGCTGCAGTGCTTTTCATGACGTAAGCATCGTAGCCCGTGCTCTTGGCTGACTGCAGTGCCGGGCCGGCAGTAGGAAAATTGGTGGAGCTGGTGAAACCTGCGCAATAGGTCACCCCCGTTCCGTCCGAAACCACGCTGGTGCCGTAATCGGTGGCGCTGCCGCCAAAAAGTTTTCCGTAAGTGCGGGCGCCCGCGGTTGTAAATCCCAAAAGAAATCCATCGTATACACCGCCCCCTGCAGCCCCCGTGGTTTTTGGAAAACCTGCGGATGATGTGTAACCGGTCACATAGCAATTTCCCGAATTGTCGGTAGCCACACCCCGTGCGCCTTCATCACCCGTTGATCCATAATATGTAGACCAAAGTCTTGCCCCCGTAGCGGATGCAAGTTTTGCGAACACCACGTCAATGCTGCCTGCATTTGTGCCCTGGAACGCGCTCGCCAATGGGTAATTGGTCGAGTTGGATTCTCCCGCTATATATACATTTCCCGAACCATCCTTCATGGCTGCAACGGCATAGCCAAAATCATCAACCGACCCGGTTTGGGTTGCCGACCAAAGCAAGGGAGGATCAATGACAAGGTCGCTGCTGCGGTCGTATGCACCTAAACCAATTGCAACACGGTTGCCGGAGACCAGGAATGAAGACCGGACCGTCTTCCCGCTGTTCTTTTCTTTACATACTAACCTTCCTTCCGAGACCTTTCCGCATGGCGATTCCACCTCCAGCCGTCCCGAGATCAGTTTGATCGAAGTTGCCCCCCTGTAACAAAGTGAAATGCGGGAAGGATCAGCGCCCGGGTGGATAATAAAATCATACTCGAGCCGGGATGCCGAACGGCCACTAAGCACCCAGTCAATACCCGGGTAAATATTTTTCACTGTTACCGTGTGATAGGTGTGGACGTTAAAAATCCCATCGGGACAATGCTCATAAAAAAAATTGCAATACCCCGGCTCTTCATCGGCAGTGACAATGTTCTCTTTTCGAATGCTTGCACCTTCAAGCTTTACCTGCACCTTGCTCCACGATGCGGAAGAAAGATCATAGCGGCCCTTGCCGGTATCCCGGGCTTTGATAAAAACATAAGTGAGCCCGCTGTCGGTAACAAAAATTCCTATCCCGCTTACCCGCGCCTTAAAAAACACATGCGGATCATTCACCTGGCCTTTGTTTTCAATAAAACCGGAGCAACCGGGAAACGAAGAAGTAGGACATGGGTCTTGAGCGCTTACCCGGAAAGGAAAAAGTAAAATTGGGACAGCAAACATCGCTGCCTTGTAAAAGACGGGAAGCCGGGCCAAAAGCATCTGTTTGTAAATTACCCTCATAATACACTGGATTCAAATCGTGTTTTAGTAATTTTTAGGAGTCATATATAATTATTAATACATTTATACTTGATTTTAAATTATTTAAGAGACTTTTTTATTATAAATCAATGGCTAAGACCGATGAGCTTTTCCAACTGGTGCATTCCCTTAACAGGACGGAAAAAGCCTATTTTAAAAAGTTCAGTTCCATCTACGGCAATAAGGAGGAACGCACTTACCTGCGTCTTTTCGATTACCTCGAGAAGCAAAAGGAATACAACGAGAAAAAACTTCTCGCGCACTTCCGCGGGGAGAAATTCATCCGCCAGCCCGCAGTTACCCGGCACTATTTATTCAACCTCATTTTAAAAAGCCTTGAGTCGTACCACAATAGCGTGGATGCCGAATTGCAAAGCGCGCTTCACCATATCGAGATACTTTTTGAAAAAGGATTGTTCACTTCCTGCGACCGCCTGCTGGCGCGCGCAAAAAAAACGGCACATAACTATGAACGCTACTCTTACCTGCTCGAGCTGCTCAAGTGGGAAATAGAGCTGGCCCGGGCGCGTTCATATGTGGGTAAAAGCGAAGAAGAAGTGGAACAGCTTTTCGCTTCCATTTTTCATGCGCTTGACGAGTGCCGTAACGTACATGAGTACAATTTTTTGGTCTCCCGCTTTTTTGTGAAAGAAGTGAAAGGAGGCTTTGCGCGCACACGCAGCGAACTCAAAGCTTATGAGCCGCTTTTGCAGGGACTGAAGGAAGAGAAGCATGCGCGGTCATTTCGTGCCAAGTACTATTTCCTGCTTAGTTATATCGGGTATCATTCCATCAGTAACGACCATGCCCGTGCGCTGGAGTACAGCCAAAAGCTGGTGGAATTACTCGAAGCGCATCCGCACCAGGTGGAAGAAAGGCCCAGGATCTACGTTTCCGCTCTTAAAAATCTTATTTCATGTCTCGGTAAACTAAAACGATACAACGAGATCCCTCCTGTGCTTGAAAAAATGCGGAACATCAGCGTGCGGCCCACCGCCTTACGCGATACCATTTTTTATTCGGCACATATTCTTGAGCTGGAGGTGCTCATCCACACCGGTGAATTTGAGAAGGCGGTGCAAAGCCTTAACGATTTCGAACAGTATCGAAAAGAGAAGAACATCTCTCCACCGAATAAACTCAGCGAGACCATACTTAATTACAATGCATGCTGCGTGCATTTCGGGGCGGGAAACTTCTCAGCGGGCAATGCGTACCTCAACCGCATCCTCAACGATCCCAATATCGATCTGCGCAGTGACATACAGTGTTTCGCCCGCATCCTGGCCCTGCTCATTCATTACGAACTCGGCAACGAGGATCTTATTCCTTATCTCATCCGGTCCACCTATCGTTACCTGTACAAGCGAAAAAGCCTCTATCGTTTTGAACACATCGTGATCGATTTTATCCGAAGGAAAATGCCGCGGACCAATTCTAAAAAAGAACTGCTCTCCGCTTTTGCGATGCTGAAAGAAGAGGTCGTTCAACTTTCAAAAGACCCTTTCGAGCAAACGGCCCTCGAGTACTTCGATTTCATCGCCTGGCTGCAAAGCAAGATCAGCGGCCGCAGCTTTGCTGAAGTGGTGAAAGAAAAGGTGGGAGTGGCTTGAGTAATTTGAATAGTTTTGCCGGCACTACGAATAGACGTAATAATCAAGTTGCACGGAATTTCCTGATGATACCGATTCGTAATTCGTAGAATACAATATTGATCTTCCCGCTTGCAGTGATCATCAGTAATCAGTAGCATTCGTTCGTTTAAAAAATTTCAATTGTCCTCGTGAACCGCGAAATGCGGTTTCGTACTAAATTCGTAATTGGTAACCATGAAAAAAATACTCCTCCTCGGCTCCGGTGAACTCGGCAAAGAATTCGTGATCGCTGTAAAGCGATTGGGACAATACGTGATCGCAGTGGATTCGTACAACGATGCCCCCGCGCAACAAGTGGCTGATGAACGGGAAGTGATCAATATGCTGGATGGCGCTGCCCTGGACCGCATCGTGGCCAAACACCAGCCCGACATTATTGTTCCCGAGATAGAAGCCATACGCACTGAACGCTTTTACGATTACGAAAAACAAGGCATACACGTGGTGCCTTCCGCCAAAGCCGCCAACTTCACCATGAACCGCAAAGCGATACGCGATCTTGCAGCAAAAGAATTAGGATTGCGCACCGCTAAATATGCTTACGCAAAAACATTGGAGGAATTTAAAGTAGCCGTGAAGCAGATCGGCATTCCCTGCGTGGTGAAACCTTTGATGTCGTCATCGGGTAAAGGACAATCCGTAGTAAAAGCGGAGAATGATATTGAAAAAAGCTGGAACTATGCCTTGAGCGGTACGCGCGGTGATATCCTGGAAGTTATCGTGGAGGAGTTCATCTCCTTCGATTCGGAAATAACTTTGCTCACTGTTACCCAAAAAAATGGTCCCACACTTTTTTGTCCGCCCATCGGTCACCGCCAGGAGCGTGGCGATTACATGGAAAGCTGGCAGCCACACCCCATCAGCGACTCGCATTTGAAGGAAGCACAGCAGATGGCGGATAAGGTGACCAAAGCGCTTACGGGTGCCGGGATCTGGGGTGTTGAATTTTTCCTGAGCGAAAAAAATGGCGTTTACTTTTCCGAACTTTCTCCCCGCCCGCATGATACGGGTATGGTCACGCTCGCAGGAACACAAAATCTTTCCGAGTTCGAATTACATGCGCGCGCGGTGCTCGGCCTGCCCATTGCAGGCATAACCCTCGAGCGCACGGGCGCCAGCGCAGTGGTCCTGGCCAGCGAAACCGGTGAAGAACCTTCTTACAGCGGGATCGAAAAAGCGATCGGCACACTTCAAAGCGACATCCGCATCTTCGGCAAACCCACTACGCGTCCTTATCGCAGGATGGCAGTGGCATTGGCCTGGGATAAGACAGGTGCCGATGTGCATACCGTAAAAGACAAAGCCATTTCACAGGCGAAAATGGTAAGCATAGCTTGTAAGCAGCTCACCGAAAAGTAAGCGGGCAACCTTCACTCTATTCATCCGTCTGCTTTTTTGTTCACTTGGTCTAATTGCCCTTGTGGAATTTCCGTTTCCATGCATCCTACAATATATTTACTTCAATATCCACCCAAAATACACACTCATGAAACGAATCATTACTTCCATTCTTGGCATTTACAGTTTACTTGCCTTGCCGGCTTTTGCGCAAACCACCCAAACATTCAATTATACAGGCTCGGTTCAGCAATTCACTGTTCCTTCCTGTGTAACATCCATCACTGTTGACCTCAAAGGCGCAGGTGGCGGAAATGGCGTTGACCCTTCATTTAATGTGATGGCCAACGGGGGCAAAGGAGGGCGCGTACAGGCTACCATCACCGTTTCGCCCGGTGACATACTTTACATTTACGTTGGAGGTGCAGGAGGAAACGGTGTTAACAGCGGTGGACTTGCCGGTTACAATGGGGCAGGCCAGGGCGGATGGCGCACGGATGGTTATCGTGGTGGTGGTGGTGGTGGAGCCTCAGACATACGTTTGAACGGAACGGCACTTAACAACAGGATCTTTGTAGCTGCCGGTGGAGGTGGCGGTGGTGATAACTATTCAACATTCAATAACGATAAAGGCGGTGATGGCGGAGGATTGACCGGCCAGGACGGTGCAAGCGGAGGATCCGCTCCGGGCATGGGATCTGGTCTCGGTGCAACACAATCGGCCGGAGGTGCGGGAGGCAACTGGAGCGGGTATTGTACCAGCCAGAGTGGATCGCTTGGCCAGGGAGGCAATGCCTGCGGT
>DATDFI010000527.1:0-11802 GCA_036522695.1 Bacteroidia bacterium
ACTGTACGTTCTTCACTTTAAAACCGGGTCTCGACTTGGGAACGATCATCGTGACACTTGCATTCTCCGACAAAGCAGCCGAAAGATCATGACAAGCCACACCTAAACCGCCATTGATAATAGGCGGAAACTCCCATCCCAACATTAAAATCCTTGGCAGATCGCGCTTCATTTGTAAGATGTAATGGATTCAACCGGCATAGAAAAGAGGTAGTATTCTTCACCGGGCACAGGATCGTACCCGGGTTTGTAACCTGATGCAAAACTACCGGGGTAGCCCCTCTCCTGCGGCTTTATTCGGTGATAGGGGATTTTCCATAGCCCAAAAGCCGTGAATTGTAGTTTGGATCCCCGATGGTTAAATGCACCGTTCTTCCTCTTAAAAAAGCAGGGAGCCTTTCTCCCAGTGGATCACTTCGTTAAATGAAAACGCGCTGAAGAAAACTGAAAAAGGAATTCACCGGAGGAAAGGTTCAGCTATGAAAATTGCCGGCACAACGATAAAAGGAAATGCGACCCTCGCCCCGGGCCTACTTTTGTATGGTGAAAGCGATCAAAACAAAATCAAAAACCACATACCATGAAAAGACCATTCCTCTTACTCTTCGGCCTGCTATGCATGCATTTTTCATTCGCCCAACAACAGAACTACTGTGACTTCGAGGGAATGAAGTATTTTACGTTCGGGCAATATACCGGGGCACTCGATTCGGTTTTCGCCAATGCGTACCCTAATACCACCAACAGCAGCTCTTACTGCGCGTGGTACAAGCGCGACACGGAGCAATACGATTTCATCAAGATGTACACGGATACCAACATGGTGGATGTTGCACCTTATGCGGCCAATACCTTCTCTGCCCCCAAGATCAAAATGAAGGTGTATACCACGGCCCCTACCGGCACAGCCATCATCCTGCAACTCGGGATAAAAAGCGTGGATAATTATCCTGCAGGCATTCACAGTGAGTACATTGCAACAACCACCATGCGCAATACCTGGGAACAGCTTACGTTCAGTTATTTTCAATCTCCTTCTGGAAGCCTTGCCGGTCCGACCGACATCGATAAAATGGTGTTGCTTTTTTACCCCAACTCGGCAAGTCGTGATACTTTTCTTTTCGATGACATCACGGGCCCTCCACTTATTACGAACGCGAGCGTGCCTTCCATGGACCCTTCTCCGTCTTTTAAACTTTTCCAGAACAGCCCTAATCCCTCCAAAACCGTAACGCGTATCAACTTCCAGCTCAATTCGGCCGGGTACACTACGCTTAAGGTGTATGATGTTCTTGGAAATGCAGTGATGACCCTTGTTGATCAGAACCTGAAAAGCGGAAATTATTCCTTCCCGGTAGAAACTGCCGGGATGCCCGAGGGAGTTTATTTTTACGTTTTACAAAAAGGCGGCTTTTCGCGGTCCATGAAAATGGTGGTTTCGCAGTAAAACCACTACAATAAAAAAACCGTCCCGCTTTGTTCACGGGACGGTTTTGCTTTTTCACACTTTTCAATTTAGGGACGGGCAAGAATGAATTTCTTGGTAATGTAATGGTCCCTTTCCCCTTCTTTGATGCGGAGGATGTAAACCCCGTTGGCCATGGCAGGTGAAAGTTCGATCTCCTCCCTGTCATTGTTATTGAAATCGGACTTTTTATCCAGTACTTCCTGGCCGATCAGGTTGAAGATCTGTACCCTGAAATTCTTCTCCTGGGAATCGCCACGGTTAAGTGCGATGGTGAGTTTACCGAAAGAGGGATTCGGGTAAATATTCATCTCGAAAACCCCGTGCGCCTGGCTATTGTGCGACACTCCACCGGTAGTTGTGTAATCGGTAACGGTGGGCCCTATGTTCGCTACAGCATTGGTTGAAAGCGAATATTCATACTTCTTCACGATCTGCCCGGCCGCATTGAACACCAGCACAATGCTGGATTGATTTTGAATGGTGCCGTTATATTCAGCCGCAACGTTCGCATTGATGTTTATCTTAAGCGGGTTGTTACCGGTAGCGGCAGCGGTATTCAACCGCACCGTGTAATTGTAGTTATTACCCTGGTCTTCGTTCATGATCAGCACAGCGATCTGTTGCGAATTATAACTTCCGTATGCTTTTACATTGGCCACGTTGCTGGTCCCGTTAGCATAGGTGCCTTTCATATTATCCGCTACCATCTGGAAATGATAGTACGAAGGTTTTTTATTACCGGTTTGCGGATCGATATAACCGATATTGGTATTGGCCCCGCCACCTTCTACCACGCTCCAAACATTCATGTAGGAAACACTGTTTTTCATTCCTAATCCCATCAGCTCGGCAACAAACTGCCCACCGATAAAACTGTTGGCACCCAAACCGTAAAGATCATCGGAAGTGCTGTTTTGCCAATCGATGTTCATTTCATCCACTGCGGTTTTGATCGCATTAAGGCCGGAACGGTTATGTGCCGTGTTACAAGTGGCAATACGCCCGTTGAGATATACCAGGTTATCCTGGAAGGAACCGGGTGCAGTAAGCTTACTGATCACCTGCGTCCTGGTTTGGCTACCGTTGAAAGGATAGGTGTGAAGAGAAAAAACGTCAATATAATATCTCCCGTTCTGGTCGGCACCGGTAATATCATCCGCACCGTTAGGCGTGGTCAAGCCGTTGATGATGTTCTGGTCGAACCAGGCCAGTTCAGGACCGATGATCTTGATAGTAGGATCTATCGCCTTCATCGCAGAAGCAAAAGGTTTGATATACGCAGCCACCTGCGAAGCGGTAGTATAGGAATAGCCAAGGTTAGGCTCGTTACCGATTACCCAGTATTTGATGTTCTTTCCCTTGGTGATGTTGATGTATTGCACAATGGCAGCTGCTTGTTGTGCAGTGTAACGGTGATTATAAAAAGGGACCTGTATAATAGGTTCCATACCGTTCGCGCGGATCGAGTCGATCATACGCACATACTGGTAATTGGTGGGAATGTTCTTATCCACTGCAGTTCCACCGTAGCGGATCATGGTTGCGCCACTGCGTTTGATATTGCCCCACTGCTGGTATAATTTACCATTGAAGATACAGGGAGGATCGGTACAGTTGTTCACGTTACCGATGGTATCGGGCATCCAGGCATTCTGTCCGAATACGCCCGGTGAAATAGTTTGCGAAAATGAATTTTTTACGAGGGTAAGTAAAATGAAGGTCAAGCCTACGCGGCATACTCGTTTTAAGTTTGTCATGTGGTTTGTTTTAGTGAATTGATCTGGCTATTTCTTCGCGGCTCCCGCCTGCACAAAAACCTCTTTTAGCCATTCTTTTTACCTGTACGGCCCCGGATTCTCATCTCCTGGCCATTACCTGACGGCTTTCGGCTATTTATTTTGCCCGCTTACCGACACTCTATACCAGACGTTCACGATCACATGAATATTGCAATTACGGCTATTATTTTTCCGCGTTTAGCTATAATTTTTCACTCCGCTGCTTCACTTGCGCTCTTACATGCTGGTTATCAGTGCTTACAAAATATTGTAAAAAACCCACGGAAAAAATGTCACCTGCCCGTTTACGGTTCATGGCGATGGAAAGCGGAAACTGGGCGAAAAAAAAGACGGCCTGTATAAGCGCCATTTATTTTCGCATTTGAAACCATTGAAGTTGAACATCCATGACACTGTCATGACAAATTTTTTTTATGAAAAAGAACGGAACGAAGAGAGAAGGAGATCCCTCCAAAGAAATTGTCAATGAAAAGCCGAAAAACGAGCATTCGCCCACGCGCTTCACCGATGAGGAGTTGCAGGAGTTTAAAGTGCTGATAGAAGAGAAACTCAAGAACGCAGTGAATGACCACGACCTTTTGCTCAACACGCTTTCATTGCGCGATGACAATGGTACGGACGACACCTCTCCCACTTTCAAATTACTGGAAGATGCAGCCGATGTGAGTACAAAGGAAGAAACCGCGCAGTTTGTCGCCCGGCAGGAAAAATATATCCAAAGCCTCAAAAATGCGTTGATCAGGATAGAGAATAAAAGTTACGGGATCTGTCGTGTAACCGGAAAACTCATTCCGAAAGAAAGGCTGAGAAGCGTGCCGCATGCCACCCTGTGCATCGATGTAAAGCAGGATTCTTTAAGGAGATAGAACCTTTTTCCCGGATCAAATAAAAAAGGGAGCCTTTCTGAAGCTCCCTTTTAACTTTTACACTTTACCTTTAACTTATCTTCCCACCAATAGAGGAATGTAACTGGTCCCCGGCTTAAAATGATCGTTCTTGAGAATATACTCAAGGTAAGCTGTTTTTGACCCGGGTGATGTATCGATGCGGAATGTTTTCTTTTCATTGAACCAGGCAAACAATCGCACACCCGACATGTCGGTCGACAGCGCTTCACTGGTTTGCCGGATCCAGCCTGCTTTATCCTGCGAGGCGGTGGATTCAAAACTCTCGCGCTCACGCGAAGCGGTTTCGCAAACAAAGACCGGTTTGGTGGGCAAACGCTGCGTGATGATGAAATAGTTTTCAATTCCTTCCTTGCGGAAAGAGCGCCACACCGAAAGATCCTTGCCCGCCCCATTGTAAATATCAAGCCCCACATAATCCACGTAATCATCGCCCGGGTAAGCATTCATGATAAAGTTCCAGTTCTCCTGCGGCCACGACATCGAGTTGGGACACCAGATGAATTTCACATTTTTCACACCCTGCGCATTGAAAATATCATGGATGCGCCTGAATGCTGTGATCAGTAATTGCGGGTTCTTATCATTGTTCACGATGCACCAGGGATACCAGTCCCCGTTGAACTCGTGCAGTATCCGGAGTAAAACGGTGCCCTTCACCTGTTTGATCTGTTTCGCCCACTCCGTAAAAAAAGGATCGAAATGTCCTTCAACGATGCTGTACAGGTTAGGTTGTTTCAATGTGGATTTTGAATTCACAAAATGGTCTTCGAGAGTGATCATGGGCATATAGCCCTGCTGTATCACCTTGTTGATGCGCTCAACCGATGGATATAGATTCTGTTGATCTCCCCCGTCAAAAGCAAATGGCTGAAAGAAATGCACCACGCCAAGGTTCTTATCCCATTCGGGTTTGAAATTCTTTTCGAATGCCGAAGCGATATCCGTGAAGTTGGCCATGTTACCCTCTTTTGACCATGCACCCAGGCTGCAATAACCACCCGGTGAAACCACGGGTGCATCGAACAAGGCATTTCCCACGGGCAATTTTCCCTGTGAAAAGCAGATGAAATCGAAGTACCAGCTCTCGCCCTCTTTATACCTTGCCGCATTTTGAAAGGTCATGATGAAGCACATCAATTTTCCTTCCCGGTAATTGACATTAAAAACTCCGTCACCTCCATAATTATCATCGCGAAAACCACTCAGCGGAATGGAAACGAGCTCCCAACTGCTTTTTCCATCCAGCTTGTATTTGTATACCCAGGAATCATCCATTTCCTTTTGATATGTGTTGTCCCCGTTGTCATCTTCCTGCAATTCAATTTTCACCGTGCCGGTGTCACCGGGAACGGATTGGTAAACGTAAAAATTAAGATGGTCCTTATACGGATCCAGCTCCACGTTAAGTCCTATCCCTTTTCCCCAGCCGCCAAACTCTTCTTTCCCATTTTTAGAGATACAAATGTCGCGGTCGCCCGAATAACTTTTATGCACAGGCTTTTGCGTTTCTATCCCTGCATGCATATTTCCAAAAACAAAAACACCGTTCGGACCCAGGTCGGTATTACCATCCGCGAAGCCTTCAAAATCTTCGATGATGAATTTCAACTGTGCGTTGGCACTACAGGAAAGGACGAGAAACAAAATCAGGATATATTTCATGATAAGGGATTTAAGGTTTAATTCAAATAAAGTTTACCACATCCAATTGGCCACTATCCTGAAATTCCCATCTGCAAAACCGTAATTTGGATAGTATTTTTTATTCCAGGGGAAACGATTGACGGCCCAGTTGCCATACGTGAGCGAGATGCGGAAAGAGCGCCAATCGAAATAGCCGAAACCGTAGGAAAAATCAGGGTCCCAGGGTTGCTGGCGGCCATCGAGGTAAAAATAAACGGCCGACTCCACGTAAATATTCCATACTACGGTCCAGCGAAGAGCTGTTCCCAATACAGGCTTGCCGTGAAGCAGGTCGCCATGCACCCGGTTCTGCGCATCGAGGTAATGGACGGCATAACGCGCAAAATAGATCAGGCGAAGACTGGTGGTGCTGTCGATGCGGATCTTGTTGGCAAGTACATCGGGGTAATGATTGTAGGAAAGGAAATAATAACCCTCCAGGAACTTCTCAGAGAAGGTTTGCCAGTTGTCACCGTATTTATTGTTCACATAATTCTCATACCCGTAATTGAACTTCCCTTTTCTCCAGTTATAACGCCCGATCGAATAGGTGTAATCGGATATCCATTTCTGGTCGGCACGCGGGTTAAAATCCCAGTAAAATGTAGAATTAAGGCTGAACTCCTCGAAAAAGCGGATACGGGTGTAAAACCCGAGCGCCTGCCTCATCTCGTTATGCAATTCGTGCCCGTCATCAACCAGCACCCGGCCGGTATTGTATGAAATGTTTCCGATGATCCTTTTTTTACCCAGCAGGAATTTGTTCTTGTGAAACACATCACGAAAATCCTGCATGTCACGAAAACGTTTCACCCGGGCGGTATAGTCGTAATACAACCGCTTCGGCTCTTCATCCACTACGATCTGCGACCATGTTTGCCCGCATATCAACGCAAGCAACACGGTCAATCCGAATTTCAAAACACTTTTTCCGCTTTTCATTTTTCTTTTCCGTTTTATTTTTCACTCACAATGCGCCATCAAAAAATCATACGCTTCATTACTCCCGAGTTTCGCAGCCTTGTTCAGGTCCTCGCAACCGCCTGCATTATCTCCCGTTTGAAAACGCGCCACTCCCCTGTGGAAATACGCCTTTTCATCGTCAGGTTTAAATTCGATGGTGGACGTGAAATCGCTGATCTCCCCCTTGTAATCCCCGAGTTTCCCTTTGCAAAGCCCGCGATGATAGTAAGCGAAGGAATAATCGGGCTTCCATTTCAGTGCCGTATCGAAATATGCGATCGCCTGCTTGTAATCTTCTTTGTCGATATTCAGCAAACCGAGATTATACCAGGCCACGCAATAATCTTTCTGCATTTTCACCGCGGTTGAATAATCACTTTGTGCACCGCTGAGATCGCCCATCCTCCGTTTCACATTCCCTCGCCTGTTGAATGACTCGGCATCAGGGTGCAATTCAATGGCCCGGTCAAAATCAGCCAGCGAAGATTCATATTTGCCGAGATCGTAAAAAATAAGCGCGCGGTTGAAATAGGCCTCTGCATTCCTGTTATTGAGTTCGATCGAATGATTGAAATCACTCATAGCTCCTGAAAAATCACCCGAAGCAGAACGTATCACGCCCCGGCTGTTAAAGGCATAAGAATCCGCGGGCTTTAGTTCGATCACCATGGAAATGTCCTCCATCTGCCCGTTAACATCTCCCATTCTTCCTCTCAAAATACTGCGGTTGTAATAGGCATCTGCATATTCGGGGTCGAGCTTGATCGCATAATTGAAATCGGACATAGCGGTTTTAAAATCGGCAAGCAATGCCTCGGTAAGTCCACGGTTGTAATAGGCCTCCAATGATTCCTCCCAGCTTTTGCTGATGAGCAATGCTTCGGTGTAATCATCAATCGCACCGCGATAGTCGAGTAACTTAACACGGCAAAATGCGCGATTCAGGTAAGCCGGGGTGAATTGGGGCGACAGGTCGATGGCCAGCGAAAATAAAGCAATGGCCCCTGAAAAATCACCGGAGTCCCTGCGCGCAATACCCCGCGACACCAGCCTTTTTATCGAGTCAGCGTTTACCACGCTCCTTCCCGTATCCAACGGGATCGTTAGCCGGCCCGTTCCACAAAAGCTCTCCCTGCAACCAAGTACCATCATCATCAATAGCGTAATCCATTCTTTCATTAAACCTCCTTCCTGCTCACCATTGGCTCAAAAAATAAGATAACAACCGAGCGTAGCAAGCACCATCATCCCAACAAGCACTGCCAGCTTTTTTATTCGCGTCCGTTTCATTTCTTCAACTTCCTCGAACGCTGCTCTTTCTTTCTCATTAATGAAGTGTTCCACCTTTTCGATCACCTGCCTTTCACCATGGCCTTGTTTGAATACATGGTGATCGGAGCCCGCAGCCTTAAGCTTCACTTCCAAAATATGATCGGTATTATTCGTCAGTGTGATCACATGCACATTCGGCTTGATGGTCTTGATATTCAAAAGCGTCTCATAACCGTTCATGCCCGGTAACCCGTAATCAAGAATGATGATGTCCGGATCGAGATGAAGATTTTTGATGCAATCCTCTCCCGAGCTGAGCCGGATGAACCTGTAATTATTGTCCTTTGAAAGAACGTAGTCGAGCATCATCGAGTATTTCTCGTTGTCTTCTACAATGAATATATGCCAGGGCCTGTTCATGGTAAATGTTTTTTAAGGTCTGTCGAACGTGTGGGGGAAATTGAGTTGGATGATCACACAGGCCGCGATCAGCAAAAGGATAAAACCGGATGCGATCCGCAACCAGAACTTATAATTCCTGACCTCCTTATTGACAGCAATGGCATGGACAGCATTGGTCATCACCAGTTTTGTGCGCAGCATGGCCCTGTCGTTCTTTATGATGTAATCGTAAGCGCCATGCCTGATGGTGTCCACCGCCACTTCTATCTTATCCTGGCCGGAGATCATGATCACTTTCGTGGAAGGTTTTTGTTTCATGATTCGGTCGAGCACCTGCAAACCGTTCATCGCTTTTTGCGAAGAGCCACTGAGGTAATAATCGAGCAAAATGATGTCGGGCGATCTTTCCAGGTGCCGTATACACTCCTCGCCCGTTCCAAAACAATGAACGCTTGTTTTGACCGGGAACATTTTCTCCAGCTGGTGAGTGAGTGAAGTGGTGAATAATTTATCGTCATCCACCACGAACACGTTAAGTTCTTTGGGTGTTTTCATCGGGTCGGGGAATTTTGAAGGGCTTCCCGCTACAAAAATAGTCCCGGTGAACAGGCCGCACGGCTTCTATTCGTTCACTTCAGCTTTTCCATAGCCTAAAGTGCACGTGCGTGGGTTTCGCGAGAATGGAAATAGGAAATGGGGAAGCAAATACACACTTATCCCGCGAATTACGAAAGGCTAATTACGAATGGGTGCAAATTCATTCTTCGCACCACCATACAGCCGTTTCCCCCTGAATAATTCGATATTGTAATTCGTAACGGAGGCCTAGCTCGGCAAAAACACTTTGATCTTATCCCTGTCGAGCAATTTTTTTTCCTGTGCCTCGGTGAACATCTGCGCAGCACGATTACGCTCTATGGTAAGGTTGAAATCTTTCCCTTCCCATTTTTGTGCCTCGTGCCAGTAGAATGTATAAGCGACAGGGTGTTCGAAATCGAGTTTAGAAGTATCGATATCCGCAAAATGATTTCCAAGCCCCGAATCGAGCGTTTGCGTTTCATGAACGGTCACCCAATTATCCGTGGTCCAGCGCACAGTGGCCTGCGCCCAGCACTCGATACGCAGCACTTTCCCTTTGGGAATGGAGCGATGGCGCGTGGTGAAATTCCAGATGTAAAGATTGGATGTTTTTTTCTCAACGAGGTATCGCTGCCTGGTTTGTTCCGGCATATCGAATATTTTTTTCGATTTAATGGACCGGCACAGCTTGATGTATTCCGAATGTGCCCAAACCAAAGGCATGGCCGACCCTGATGGTTTTCCAAGAACAAGGCCCAGGTCGGGCTTATCCTCCGAATCCCATACTTGTTCGGGGAACAAGCCCGTTTCATTCGCATAATTTTCAATCGTGCGTAATAGTTTTTTGGCCTGTGTGTAATTTCCGGCAGCGATCTCATAATGTGCACGCTCGCCTGTGAGCAAAGGCCAGGGCCGGCCCACACCGGTCCCGTTAAACGGGAATCCATCGGCATGTTCACCGTACCCGTCACGATTGTAGCGGTACCACACCGGCCCGTGCGGGTGATCCATTTTTAATGTAGCATCGATCACTTTAATGGTGTTCAATATCCTTGGATCGTCAGCCGCGCGCAAACCGTAACGCACCAGCGCGAGCGCGTCAGGACTCACCATTTCATTCGCGGGACAAATATTTTCTCCATCCGGGCGATTGGAAATGTTAACCAGGTCGGTGCCGGGATATTCGTGATCGAAAGGTTCACCCGAGTTGATGCGCACATAATACCCTTCCACGCCCACAAATTTCGCGAGATCGGAACCTGTTACGTAGGTCCATCGCTCTATATTCGAATTCCATGCATCGGCCGTTTCGCGCAGGTAAACCGCCAGTTGCGGCTCGTTATTCAGGTCGGCATGCTCCGCTGCAATAAGCAATGCAGAAATCTCAACTGCAAGCGTGAAGGTGGAATACCCTGCATTCTCCTCCCACCTGTCCTGTTCCGTGACCGGGCCGTTCATCACCAGGTAGCTCGCAGCCTTCCGTATCATGGGCCAAAAATGCCTGAGGTCCTCTTCACTCATTTTTGTTTCGCGGTCAACAAGATCCACCAGCATGATGGGCAAGGAAGTTTGATCCATTTGTATCCCTCTCCAGTAAGGAGAACCGTCAAGCCACATATTCTGCGCCCAGTGCCCGTCCTCCTCTTGCGTCACCATCAAATAATTCAGCACTCTTCGTGCATCTGCAAAAGCGCGCGCTGCCAGGAGTCCCCCGGCCGTTTGCACCATATCACGAGGCCAAACCAAATGATAGCCGCCCAGATCATCATCTCCTTTGTTGAACCCCCAGGGAATGGAGAGGCTGGCGATCAATCCGCCCGGGTGCCGTTTCGATTCGTGCACCCGCAGCATAGATGCGCTGATGTGAAAATATTTTGGGGAATTCCCTTTATCGGGATCACCTGCAGGATATAATTTTTTTTGCCAGTTCTGCCATTCAGAAATGAACTGCTCCCTCGCATTTTCAAAACTTCCGAAAATACTTGCGCGTGCACGCTGCCCTGCCTCCTCTGGGTTGCGCCCGAAGCCGAGTGCGATCACAAAGCTGTTACCGTTTATTTCTTCGAGGTCCACCTCACCCAGCAAAGCTACATTCCCGTTCTCCGCACGCTCAAACTCCCACATCATTTGCTTGTGCAGCATGAGGTCCTGCCACCCGTCCGATGTTCCGGAAAAACCGGCTGAGCCTCGCTTCCAGGGAACGGAACAGGCCATGGCCAGCGCCACATCACCACGCTGCGCGAATAACATGGGAATGCCTTTGTAATTGCCCACCCAGGCCGTGTTGCCGAAACCGCGGTTGCTGATGTGCGGTGCGAGCAATGCGTAAAGCCTGAAATCTTTTCGCTTGGCTTTGATGGGGAAAAACTGGATGCGTTGTAAGACCGTATCGCGTAAGGGATCGGAAATGATCTCCTTCTCGATGCGATAATAATGCATATTGCAGCTGTTTGTGAGGTGGTAACCGGGCACGCCTTTCGCAATGAGTTTAATGTGCTGTTCGGTATGCCGCTTTTCCTCGGAAAAGAATTCTTTCCCATCCGTTACGATCAGACCCAGGTCGCGCGTGCAGGCCTGGTCCACCTGCGGGTAATAGATCTCGTTCAATATCCCGTTATTGATGGAATACCAAACCTTGCTTGCCGAGCTGAGTGAAGTGCCTACCCCGCTTTTTGCGCTCGAGGTCCAGCGCGCATCTATGCCCGGCCAACCGAAAGCATATTTCTCT
>DATDFI010000528.1:0-2063 GCA_036522695.1 Bacteroidia bacterium
GATCACATCCACATCGGTCCAACCTCCCTTGATCTTATCGAGGTATTCGTCAAGGCCAACATAATCGGCACCTGCGGCTTTTGCTTCGGCCTCCTTATCGGGAGTGCAAAGCACCAGCACCTTGATTGTTTTACCTGTTCCGTGCGGGAGGGCCACCGTTCCACGAACCATCTGGTTCGCTTTACGCGGATCCACACCCAGGCGGATGCTCAGGTCAACGGAAGCATCGAACTTAGTGGTGGTGATGTCTTTAATGATCTTTGATGCCGCAGCAAGGTCGTATTGCTTGGCAGCATCGTACTTCGCCAAAGACTTCTTGCGGTTCTTTGAAATTTTTGCCATTATTAAAAAATTGTGATGTGCGAACGGGGTCACCATTGCAGGCTCGCCCTCCATCGGGTTAATTTATTTTTTTAAAGGAGAAGGGCCTTCAACTGTGATGCCCATGCTGCGGGCTGTACCGGCCACCATGCTCATGGCTGATTCGATCGTGAAACAGTTGAGGTCAGGCATCTTCGCTTCAGCGATGGATTTTACCTGGTCCCATGTTACCGAACCTACTTTTTTACGGTTCGATTCGGCTGAACCACCCTTGATCTTTGCAGCTTCGATGAGCTGAACGGCCACGGGCGGATGTTTCAGGATGAATTCAAAAGTTTTATCGGAGTAAACAGTAATGATTACAGGGATAACTTTTCCGGCTTTATCCTGGGTTCGTGCATTGAACTGCTTGCAGAACTCCATGATGTTAACACCCTTCGCTCCAAGGGCAGGGCCAATGGGCGGAGCAGGGTTGGCAGCACCTCCTTTGATCTGTAACTTGATCAGTGCGCTTACTTCTTTTGCCATTTTGATGTTCTTAAATTGATTAAAACTGTTTCGTTGTCGGAAGCTTAACGTAACATGTTCGGTACTCTAATTGGTCGGGATGCAATTTCACCTCATCCCTTTTATTGCTGCGTTACCTGGAAGCGGTAGCGTGACAATGCTTATTAATCAGGTCAGAAACCTGTCTTGCCGAGACGCAAAATTTTGCGTCTCTACTGGATTCCACTTAAAATGTTGCATCACGCCCGGTCGGCATGTGCATTCAAAGAACCTTTTATTCCTTTTCCACCTCCATGAAGCCAAGTTCCAAGGGAGTTTTACGCCCGAAGATCTTCACCATCACTTTCAGCTTCTTCTTGTCTTCATTGATTTCTTCTATGGTTCCGCTGAAGGTGTTGAACGGACCATTGATCACCTTCACGGTTTCACCCACCACAAATTTGTTGATCACGGTAGCTTCATTCTCTGCCAGCTCGTCTACTTTACCGAGTATACGGTTCACTTCGCTAAGGCGCATAGGAACCGGGTCACCGCCCTTGGTCTCACCCAAAAAGCCGAGCACACCGGGAATATTTTTTAATATGTGCGGGATCTCACCCACCAGGGCCGCCTCCACAAGGATATAACCGGGAAAGAAACTTCTTTCCTTGTTCACCTTTTTTCCATTACGCATCTGGATCACCTTTTCGGTGGGGATCAGTACCTGTGATACATAATCGGAAAGTTTGAGGCGCGAGATCTCTGACTCGATGTGCTGCTTCACTTTCTTTTCCTTACCACTGATGGCACGCACTACGTACCATTTCTTTACAGATGTTGACTGTTCGGCCATTTTCAATTACTTAAACAGGTCATATAAAAAACCGGTGCCCTTGTTGAACACCCAGTCCATTGCAAAAACGATGAGCGCAATGATAACCGAAGCGATCATTACAACGATAGCGCTGTCCTGGAGTTCTTTCCAGGTGGGCCAGGATACTTTGGTCATCAACTCATTGGTGGTATCCTGTATATATGCTCTTAATTTCCCCATTGTATATTCTGTTGTTCTCCTTTCGGATGATCTCACTTCTCCTTCCGGATGTAGTGATCAAAATGGTCTTCTTCGCTTAAGCTTCGAAGACCGAAGCACGGGCACCAGGATTCGAACCTAGATCAACGGTTTTGGAGACCGCTATTCTACCATTGAACTATGCCCGTATGGTGCCACTATTCATAAAATCCCGGGGACATCA
>DATDFI010000529.1:0-3345 GCA_036522695.1 Bacteroidia bacterium
ATTACAGGTCTCTCTTCAGAGAAATACTCCGAAAGACCCGTCCTAAGGTGGTCTTTTTTCAAGGCTATTATGAAAATGATACGTTCGGTTTAACAGCCGCAGCCCGCGAAATGAACATTACGGTGATAGATATCCAGCACGGTAAGCAGGGACGTTTTCATCCTATGTACTCGCATTGGACCCGCATCCCCCGCGATGGATATGAATTATTGCCTGATTTTTTCTGGAATTGGGGTGAAGAATCGAAGGAGGACATCAACCGGTGGAAAAACAATAAAGAGGTGCACGTCCCGGTGGTGGGAGGTAATTTGTGGCTCGCCCGTTGGAAGAATGGTTCTCTTTACCGGGCTTCAGAGCCCGATAAGGAATTCCTGGATGGACTTTCAAAAGCAGGACGTGTTATTCTTTATACGTTGCAGCCGCTTGACAAAGCGGAGGTGTTTCCGCGGCATGTGATGGATGCTATCAGGAATTCTCCGGCTGATTGGGTGTGGCTTTTGCGGATACACCCTTTCCAGAAACTGGATGCTGAAGAAGTGAAAAAGATGTTCGAAGGAATCTCTTCCCGGATAGAAACGAAGTTTTCCACCTCTATTCCACTGTACCACCTTTTACAGCATGTGCACCATCATTTAACGTTATGGTCGTCCACTTGCTTCGAAGCGAATGAGTTTGGTGTACCAACAACCATTGCTCACGATTTTGGCTACAAACTGTTCGAAGGATATATCAAAGAAAACGTATTTTCGTTTGCAACGGATCCGGGTGAAATTATTCGCATGGTAAAGGAGCATAAACCGAATAGGAGATCGGGCTTCCTCGAAACCAACCCGGATATCGCACGTGAAGCTCTAAAGAGGATGGGGATCTGAATCATGACAGAAGGCGAAGAAAGGATCTGGTACACATTTTCCCTGGCAGAAGAATATGGTAATTCGCTGAGGGATAAATACGGGCGTTTTCCACGGTATGCCTCCGCGCGATCAGATGTGATGGAACCTGGGGTCTCTGCCTGGCTTTTGCGTAATGGACTTTGCCCGAAATATCCCGGTGACAGGAAGTTCGCGCTTTGCCTGAGTCATGACGTAGATTTCCTATTCATGAATAAATCCGCTTATCTTAAAGCGGTGATGACAGGAAAAGCTTTATTAAGAGGACAGTTGTCAAGCGCGATCAGCGGGATGTCTCAGGATCGGATGCTCGACCCACGTTATTCACTCGAAAATACTTTGCGTATCGAAAAAAGATTCGAGGCCACTTCTTCTTTTTATTTCCTCGCACTTGGTGAGGAGGAGAAGGATTACAATTACCGGGTGACCGACATCAAAGATCAATTTGCCTCCGTACTCGAATCCGGATGCGAGATCGGCCTGCATGGAGGGCATGGTGCGGCAGAGCGGGAAGAAATACTGCTGGCTCATAAGAAAAGGCTGGAGCAGGCTGCCGGCAAGCCTGTAACAGGATATCGCAGCCATTACCTGCGCATGGATGTTCCTCAAACATGGAACCTGCTCATGAAGAACGGCTTTAGTCATGATACTACGCTGGGCTATTCCGACAGCACGGGTTTTCGCAATGGAATGTGTCATCCTTTCTATCCATATGACAGGGGCAAAAAACAGTTCCTCGACATTGTGGAGCTGCCCCTGGCGATAATGGATGTTACCCTGTTCAATCATATGAACCTTGATTCGAGCCAGGCAAAGCAGCTTTGCACCCGGCTGTTGGCAAGAGTGGCTGAGTTGAACGGGGTGCTGTGTTTCCTGTGGCACAATAATAATATGCAAGGTGCTATGGGTGATTTTTATTCCTGGTTCCTTCAGGAGGCTTTTGACCGCGGAGGTTGGCTAACCCATTCTAAAATGGTGGAGGATTGGTACCGTGATAACGGGTATCTCGACCAAACTAAAAAAATACTGCAGAAGGCAGCGGATGCCGATCAAGAATGAAACTGCTTTATATTTTTCTGGATAGTACGCGTTCGTCAGGTGTGGTGAACAAGGTCAGGAAAAAGATCACATTTCTTAATGATTCGGGTATTGAAACCGTGGGAATATTCCTGAACCGTCATATACAAGAGGCCCGCTTCGATAAGCAAGAGCGCATTGTTTATGTCCCGTTTCCGGCACCTGAACCCGCTTCAATTTTTAACAGGCGATTCTTCAGAAATTATAAATGGTACTTTGCTCTCCGCAAAAATGCGAAACAGCAATTCGGCCTTTTACAAAAAGAAATGAGTCGGCACGATCCAGACCTGATATTGTTCAGGTACCCGCTTTCAGGTCCTTTCCTGCTGAAACTCGTAAAGCGATACCCCGGTCGCATCGTGTTTGAGCACAATACCAAAGAGCCTGAAGAACTTGCCGGTCGTGCGGGTGCAGGTAAGGGTGCGGCATTCCTTCACCGGCAGGAAATAAAATACGGACCGCGTGTGCTGGAGAAAGCGGCCGGCATTATTGGAGTAACGGACGAGATAAGGGATTATGAACTGTTTCGCTGCAATAACCGGGTGAAACACAGCGCCACCATCAGTAATGCCATAGATTTTTCTTCGGTCCCGCTCCGTACTCCACCGGTGTTTGACGGATCCTCGCTCCACCTTCTTTTTCTTTGTGGGTCGGATGTGCCCTGGCATGGAGAGGACAGGCTGATCAAAGGCATGCAGGCATACACCGGCCCTGTCAACATAAAACTTTTTCTCCTGGGTAACGTTCCTTCTTCCTCCAAAAAATTGGTGAACGATCTCCACATGCATTCCCAGGGTATCTTCGTGAATGAGGTGCGTGGGGCCGAACTGGAAAGCTATTTTGAACGTGTTCATCTAGGCGTGGGCACGCTTGCCCTTCACCGGAAAAATCTTACCGAAGCGGCATCGCTGAAGGTGAGGGATTATGCTGCGCGGGGACTTCCATTCATGCTGGCCTATCACGATAAAGATGTTGAGCAGAATGAAGGACTGTTACCTTTTCGCCTCCGCCTGGAGGAAGGCGAAGAACCCGTGCATATGGAAACAGTGATCGACTTTGTACGTAGGATTCAAGCCATTCCGGGCGCAGCATCTCAGATGAGAAATGCCGCCCGGGCTACTATGGATATTGGAGTGAAGATGGGAGCACTCCGCAATTTTTTAATACAGGTTAATGACAGCAAAAAATAACCGGGTACTTCTTCTTTTCACCAGCGCCTTCCCTTATGGAAAGGGTGAGCAGTTCATTGAAACAGAGATCCGCTTTCTTGCCGAAGTTTTTGCAGAGGTCCATATTTTTCCGCTTACTGTAAAAGGTGAAGCACGCGCTCTTCCCTCCAATGTTATAGTGAGGGAGTTCCGTTTTTACCAGGCCTACC
>DATDFI010000530.1:0-2186 GCA_036522695.1 Bacteroidia bacterium
CTGTTAACCTTTAAACACTATTACGCCATGAAAAAAACAATGATCATCACCGGGGCCATCTCGGTCATCACCTTTGTGTTCGGTTCTATTTTCAAGATCATGCATTGGCCCGGGGCCAGCATATTACTCGTTCTCGGCATAGGATTCACGAGTGTGCTCTTCCTGCCCTTGCTTTTCATTCTAAAAACGCGGGACCAAAGCAATGCGCGCGAGAAATTAATTGTAGGAGTGGGCGCGCTCATCGGCATACTGCTTTGCCTCGCTACATTATTTACGGTAATGCATTGGGGCGCGGGTAACGGTGTGCTCTGGCTTACAGCTATTGGTCTCTCTGTATTTGTGCTTATCCCCGTGTATTTCTTCACCGGCATCCGCAACCCCGAGTCGAAAGCAAATACCATCATCACTTCCATTGTACTCTTCGGGGCATCGGGTTTATTATTTTCCATGATCAACCTACGCCCGTCATTGCGTACAACGGAATTAAAGATGTCGGCTTACGTGCAAAGCGAGGACCTGCTCTCCCGCATGCAGAAAAAAGTTTCGTTCTCACCCTCCGCGCAAAAGGTGAACGGGCTATGCGCGCAGCTCAAAAGCATGATCATCCATAATGAAACCGACCTTGATGAGATCCCCTCGGATTTTAAAAAGCAGAATGTATTAATGGAAGAGCATAACCTGGGTACTGCATTTTTCGGGCAGGAAGCCGGGGTAAAACTTGCCAATGAACTCCGCGAGGCAATAACCAAATACAACGCTGAAGTGGCAAGTGAAAAAAAGATCCCTCTTGAAAATTCCATTCTTGCAGGTGAAACGCAAAAATTGGGTTCGTACAGCAATTACGTGGTGCTTAACAGCATCAACCAGGTGCAGATGTATCTCGCGGAAGGGTATTAAAAACAAAAGGGTCCGCATCTTCCGATGCGGACCCTACACCAGGTGCGGCAACATGTTCACTCCTCATCCATGTAAAGGAACATTGTAGCCATTGCGGTTTGCTCCCGGCCCGAAGTTGAAGAATCCCTTTTCATAAATGCATCTACAGGCACATCAGGTTCACCAGTAACTCCCGAAACGAAATGCATTACAAAGCCCGCACGCTGGAAAAGCGCCTTGAACGGCTCATGCTATCCAGCTGAAACATACCATTGCCTGCCGGGACCCCGTCCCAAAAATTATTGCGATACCAGATGAAAAGTTCTCCTGGCGCTCGAGAAAGTTCAGCTTACGGGAATGAAGGTAAACAACAACGCCCCCGCAAGAGACAGTAGGAGAAAAACCGCTCCAATTTTTTCCGTTTGATCATGAAGGCGCTTGTTTAGCCGTTAAAAGCGCCTGCTGAAGCAGAAGTATATTACCTCCCCTTCCAGGCCACTTTCATGCTATCGAGTTCCTGCACCCCGATCGAAGGAGGCCAATTTCCCTTCATCATTTTATCGACAACCAGTTGCGCGGTCCTTTTTGCATCTTCCTCCTTATGGAAAGGCTGACTCCTTTTTACAGCAGGGATGTTGGGCTGGTGGATCACCAGGTCCCCGTTCCTGTATATATCATATCCCCAACCCTTTTTCAGCCGGATCACTTTATACCTGATGCTGTCCTGCTGCTGAACATGGGAGGCAGGCAAAACACATGACGGTGTACGATGGCTGTAGGACATCCACACACCCGTCAATATCGAAAACAAAAAGAAAAATTTCGTGATCATACAATTATCAATAAGCCAAATTAGTACCCAGCCATCTTTCCACCTCGGAAACTGTCATTCCCTTCCGCTTGGCATAATCCTCCACCTGGTCCTTTTGAATTTTACCCAAACCAAAATAATGCGATTGCGGGTGCGAGAGATACAAACCACTCACCGCTGCAGTAGGAACCATTGCCAGGCTTTCGGTCAAATGAATACCTGCATTTTTTTCTGCTTCAAGAATATTGAAGATCGTGACCTTCTCGGTGTGATCGGGTTGGGCAGGATAACCCGGTGCAGGACGAATGCCCTTATACTCCTCTTTGATCAGTTCATCATTCGAAAAATTCTCGTCCTTAGCGTAGCCCCAAAATTCCTTACGCACGCGCTTGTGCATGAGCTCGGCAAATGCCTCCGCCAAACGATCGGCCAGGGCCTTCAGCATGATCGCGGAATAATCATCGTGATCCTTCTCAAAACGTTTCACATGCTCGTCAAT
>DATDFI010000531.1:0-2405 GCA_036522695.1 Bacteroidia bacterium
GGTCAACGATGCGTACCGGCTTCACCACCTGTTCGGGTCGTACGAAGGAAAGGATGTT
Organism: Bacteroidia bacterium; assembly: GCA_036522695.1. GTDB lineage: Bacteria > Bacteroidota > Bacteroidia > JADZBD01 > JADZBD01 > DATDFI01. The sequence continues at coordinate 59 of DATDFI010000531.1, forward strand.
GTATTTTATTCGTATTGGTTCAACCTGTGGATGGCCGCACTGTGCATGCAGAAAAGATTGGGTCTCCTGCATCACCAACTGCTCACGCGTGCGCATGGCGGTGATTATGATGAGGCGCAAAAAAAAGAAGGCTATTTCCCTTTCCGTGAATTTGAACTTAAGCAGATCGAACGTCTTTTGCCGGTTTCGTACTACGGCAAAACCTACCTGGAAAGAAAATACCCGTTTTACAGGGGGCAGCTCTCAGTTGCGTACCTTGGTGTAACCGATAAGGGTGATAATCCTTTTAAGGACGATGCTCCTTTTCACCTTGTTTCCTGCTCGTTCCTGATCCCGCTTAAAAGAGTGCATTTGATAATTGAAATACTCGAGCACATCGGGCTCCCGGTTAAGTGGACGCATATCGGGGAAGGCGAATTGATGAGCGAGGTGCGTGCGCGGGCTGCAAAACTGCCGTCTTCGGTAAGCGTGGAATTCCCGGGGCATCTTTCCAATGATAAGGTCATGGAGTTTTATGGCAAAACACCTATCGACCTTTTTGTGAACGTAAGTGAACTGGAAGGGGTGCCTGTTTCCATCATGGAAGCTATCAGTTTCGGGATCCCGGTTACCGGTTGCAGGATATGCGGTGTTCCCGAGATAGTGACGGATGCGACAGGTTTTCTTTTTGAGAAGGATTTTGATCCAATCCGCGAAGCGCACAGGCTGAAAGAATATTTGTTGCTTCCTGCAACCGCGAAGGAAGAATTCAGGAAAGGGGTCAAAGCCTTCTGGCGGGCGAGGTTCAATGCGAATGTCAACTACCCGGCATTTATTGAAGGGCAATTGTTCCCTTTAAAATGATTTATTATTTTCATTGGAGTTAAAGATGTGTGGTATCGCAGGCATATTTCAATTTAACGGTTCCCCCGCTGATCTCGGCCTTCTTCGGGAGATGACCACGCGCATGGCGCACCGCGGGCCCGATGGCAGCGGGCACTGGCGCAACCCGGGATCTGCCTGTGCGCTCGGGCACAGGCGACTTTCGATCATTGACCTTTCGGATGCTGCATCACAGCCCATGCATTATCTCGGGCGTTATACCATGGTCTTTAATGGGGAGATATATAATTATATAGAGCTTCGCGAAGCCTTGAAAAAGCGAGGAGTGCTTTTTTCCACCGAATCGGATACAGAAGTGCTGATGGCTATGTATCATGAGCACGGTGAAAAATGCCTCGAAACGCTGGATGGGATGTTTGCTTTTGCGATCTGGGATGAGCGGGAGCAAAAACTTTTTTGCGCGCGCGACCGCTTTGGTGAGAAACCTTTTTATTATTCGCATACACCCGAGCGATTCGTGTTCTCTTCCGAGATCAAGGGATTGAAAGCATTCGGGATGAACTTAAAAGCCGATCCTTCCCGGGTATTTCGCTTTGCGATAAAAGGTACGGTTGACGATCCTCATGATGCTTCTCGCACCTTTTATCTTGGTATATCGCAGCTTGAGCCCGCTAACAGTCTTACTATTGAAAGAGAGGGAAGATCCAGGAAGCAAAGGTATTGGGAACTCCCTTCAGTTGATTCACCTGTGAAAAAGATGGAACAGGTCATCGGGGAATTTTACGAATTGCTTTCTTCCTCGGTTCGCCTTCGGCTGCGTTCGGATGTACCGGTTGGTTCCAGCCTTTCAGGCGGGCTGGATTCCACATCCATCGTTCACCTCGTAAACACCTTGCTAAAGCCCGGCCAAAAGCAAAAAACATTTTCTGCCGTATTCCCGGGTTTTGAAAAAGATGAAAAGGACCTGGTGCACCTTTTCCTGTCCGGTCGTGAAATGATCGAGCCGCATTTTATTTCTCCAGGCGCACAACAATTCGCAGATGATATCGGGAAGATCATTGATGCGCACGATGAACCTTTCGGATCTGCAAGTATTGTTGCGCAATGGTATGTGATGAAAGCTGCGAAGGAAAACGGCATAACCGTATTACTGGACGGGCAGGGAGCAGATGAACTTTTTGCGGGCTACCTTCCACTGTATGAAACGTATCTTAATGAATTGGGCCGAAAAAGGAGCCCGCGGTATCATAAAGAAGTAACGGCCTTTAGATCCAGGTATGGAAGGGAGCACCGTGTGAGCAGGTCAACATTGTTCTCATGGCGTTATCCCTGGTTGTTCTCATTTTTGTCGTTGTTAAAGGCACCCGTGCGTACCAAAGAAAATAATTATGCGGAATGGAAAAAAAGCGGTGTGGTATCACCTGATTATTTTCAGCAGGCGATGAAAGAAGAGGACAGGATGTCGCGGGAAGGCAATGATGATGACTTGTGTAAGGCGCAACGAAAAGTCCTGGCCGGTGCGGGG
>DATDFI010000532.1:0-3591 GCA_036522695.1 Bacteroidia bacterium
GTATCACCGGGATTTACGAATGGTGTAAGTTCCATATCGTAGGTCCACACTTCAGCGCCCGGGCACCAGTTGGAGCGCTGGTATACCCACGTGCCTCCCTGCGGATATAAAGGATTGCGCGCGCAGTTATCTCTCCAGATCAATTTAGTGTAAGCAAGATTGTTGCCCACATAGTAGTAATGGTTCTTCGGGCAGAACTCCGCGCAGTTCTGCGGTGAGTCCATGCCGTGACCCGTTACGCGCGATTTCCAGCGATAGGTAACAGCATTGGGCATGAGCGGAACATTAAGCGGGGGAAGGTGATTTTCGATAGGATCACCGGACTGACCGTAATTGAAATCGCCATTCCACAAATTGCGGATGCCAATGGGGTCGCGCGGGGGAGTGCCGAGTATCAACAGAAATTTTACATCCAGCAATTCCTGCCAGTTCCCTGCCGACATGTCCACAGAATCATGCAATAATGTTGCATAGTCGCTCACATCAAAAGTCCAGGTCCAGCCGGTGCCGAGTGACAAACCATTCCCGTAAGGCGTGATGTAGCGTCCCAGCTCATAACGGATCACCTGCGGGAAATGCGTGTACCAGGTGTAATGGGAAAGGTAAATGGTGCTGTCGGGTGCAGTAGTTCCAATGGGCCAGCCCACAATGGTGTCCGTTGCTACACCGGGATTATTTATAGAATCGTTGTAGAGTACGATCTGGTAAGGCGTGTTTAAAACTGAATCCGGAACTAAAACCGAATCCATATGCGAAGTGTAAACGCCTTGCTCGAATGTTACGTACGGGCGGATCTTTGTTTCGTTAAAGTTGACGGTGAGTTCAGCAGAAGGTTTCAGCGGGTTATTCACACCGAACAAAGTGGCATTGGGATGATTCCCCGCTGCCGAGTCGGCTGCAGTCACATAATTCCCGTCATCGAATTTGTAATGCAGTACCACGCGCGCAAAATCCGTGTCGCTCGGGCTGGCCGGTGCATTCATGTGCGCGAGAATTTCCGGTTGCGAGAGTTCTTTATTGTAAACGGTGAACTCATCCATACGCCCCGCGTAGGAATTGGAACCTCCCCAATTTCCTTTTTCCAGCCTGAAATATTTTATGTTGCGCATTCTCCTCACCATTCCTGTTCCCGAGAACCATAAATTCCCGTTCAAATAAATTTTCATAGAGCCTGTTCCCACATTTTTGGTGAAGGTCCAGTAATTCCAGCGGCCCTCGTATTCGCTTTGCACCGCGGTTTTTGAAATGCGATCGTAATTCCCACCGGTATTGCCTGCATCCCAATAAACTTTTGCATCGCTCCAGGGGCCGTGCACATTTATCACTCTTTCATTGATGGAATCGATGGCTTCAAAACATGTTCCGTCCATAGGCTGAAGAGCAGTGTCGCCATAGGCCCAATACGAAACAGTGATGAATGAATCGAGCGAGGTAACTCCGCTGTTCATGGGAATATTCACATACCCGCCCGTTGTTGCAGTGATCGCACGATCGCGTCCTGCCCGTACCAATCCCGATTTATATAAAGTGGTATCAGCGCCCAGTAAATTATCGCTTTGCGGGGAAGCATTATCATAAGTGATCTCCACCAGGATATTTGAAGTTCCGTTCCAGTTGAATGCGTTGGTGAATTGCAAGCTGTTCCACCCGGTTGAAGAAAAGTTGGTGTTCTGCGTATATACTGTTGTGAATCCCGCATTGGTGAATGTAGCATTGGTGAGCGAGTCGAGCGCGGTGTGCTGCATGCGGATGGTAAGATCGCGCATGGAACCTCCCAGCGATTGTAAATAAAATTGCAGGCCGGTGATGTTTCCGGCTGTTAATCCTGCGGCTGTAAGTTCAGGTGCTTTCCATAAAAATTGCGCACGTGAAACCGGCTGCGATGTTCCAAAGGGATGATCGGCAGCGGTATTTCCCGTTCCCACAGCGTAGGTGCTGAGGGATTGCGTAGCATCGTGAACAATAAAATATTGCCAGTGCGGGGTGGAGGTATAAGTGGGAGAATAAGAAAATTGCAGGCTGTCGGGCGAAGTGGAATTTACCACGTAGGTAGGTTGCACCACTGCCGATGAATCGATGAGGCCCGTATGCTTGTAAACATACGTGTTGGTGAGGTAGTCCCACTCCCCGCAGGCGGGGGTTTGCGCGGGATTGCATTTGAGTGTGTACTTCATGATCAGTTTCTCGTACCGGTTGGTATCGGGAGGAAAAACGAACCATGCGCGTTGTGGCGATCCGAAGGTGAAGGTTTGAACCGTGATGGTATCGCCCGGTTGCGTTTGTGCTTTAATACCACTCGATAAAGCGAATGCGAGGAGGAGTAAAAATATTTTTTTCATTGTTAAAGATTGAGGTCGTCTAAATTACTGAAATGCCCAGGTGCAGTAGAGAGGGAAGATCAGCGTAATTGTTTTAAGATTAGGAATTGGCCGTTACTTCGTGAACAGCGTTTTCAATTTCAGTTTTCCTAATTCTTCAACAGAGCGCACCCACTCGGTGTTGATGAGGTACCAGCCGTCATCGTACATTTTATATACCTCCACTTTATCGGGGAAAATATAGTTGTAGGCATTGGGTGCTTTAGCCGCCCTGTTCTTTTCCCTGCGCACTTCAAACACGTAATAATCCGCACCGGGAATGGTATCGGCAAGACAATGTTTCTTTTTGTCTTTCACATTGGTGAGCGGGAGAACATCTTTCGTATAAACGATCACATCGTAACCGGGATCCGGGTTACAGCTCGCCATCACGTACATCCCGCTCGAATCGGAAGGGGTTACTCCCTGTATCGATCCCTGCCAGATATCGAGACTATCACAGCTGCACAAAAAATCAAAATTGGTACGGGATGATTTTTTTACGGCCGTAACAGTTTCCTGAACAATGCTGTCTTTTTCCGGAGGTTCGGAGGTTTCGCTCTTTTGTCCGCTTCCGGAGCATGAAGAGAGGCAGATCAATGGGAAAAGCGACCCGGCAAAACAATGAAGAAGGAAAAAGCGGTGCATAGTCTTACTTCACCACCATTTTTTTAATGAAGCTTTGCCCATCGCTCTCCACACGTACAAAATAAAGCCCGGGCGCGAACGCAGAGACATCCACATTTTTTTCGCCCGAAAGTTTCATGCGGGTTTGAAGCAGTGTTTCTCCCACCATGTTGTACAGGGTAATATGCGCATCGATGGGATTGCCGGTTTTCAATTGAAAGGTGATGTGGTCATCCGCAGGGTTGGGGAAAATATTGATGGAATGCTGCAATTCGTTTTCGGTGATACCCGTGCAACTGGTATAAAGTGTGTCGTAAGCAGTGCTCTGGCACGTGAGTGCATCGGTGGTGGTAACAGTATAAATACCGGGCTGGGTGATCTGTATGCTCATGGTGGTATCGCCCGTATTCCAGGAATAAGAATTCGCAAAGTTGATCGCGGTGAGGGTGATGGTATCACCGGGGCAAACATAACTATGGGGGGTCGCCACGATCTGGTTGAGCTGCGCCACTTGCGTGATGAAGATGGGGTTGGGACTTGTGTTGCTGGTGTCAACGGGATTGGTGGAGATCACGCGTATGCGGTAAAAGAAGCCGAAGTTCGTGTT
>DATDFI010000533.1:0-3022 GCA_036522695.1 Bacteroidia bacterium
ACGGCTGCGGGGGCATACAGGCGGCACTCGGCAACCGGCAATTCGGTTTAATTGATAACTGGCTGCGAAATATCAAAGATGTTTACCGCCTGCACCAGGCCGAGCTCGAAAAGATCAGCGACAAAAAGAAACGCGAGGACCGCCTGGTGGAGCTCAACGTGATCGAATCCACGTACAATATCTGCAAAACATCAACCGTGCAGAATGCCTGGAACAAAGGTCAGCCCCTGCACGTGCACGGCTGGGTGTACGATGTAGGCAACGGCCTCATCCGTGATTTGGATGTTACCGTGCGCGATAACTCCGAGCTGGGCGCGATCTACAAGTTCGATTTTTGAATTTCTTCAGCATTTTTTTAATGTGAAAACAAAAGTGGATCCCTCGCCAGGTGTGCTGGTGACGGAGATCTCCTGCGCATGTGCTTCGATGATGTGCTTTACGATTGACAAACCCAATCCCGTACCTCCCTGCTCGCGCGAGCGGCTTTTATCCACCCGGTAAAACCGTTCGAACAGGCGCGGAAGGTGCTCGGGCTTAATGCCGATACCGTCATCGCGTACCTCAACGTAAATGATATTTTCCTGTTCGTAAATGGCTATCTCGGTGCGGCCGTATTCTTTTCCGTATTTCACCGAGTTCACGATAAGATTGGTGAGCACCTGCCGGATGCGTGAACGGTCGGCCATTACACAAACTGTTCGATCAGGATTATCCTTAATGTTGAATAATATTCCTTTTGCGGTGGCCATTAACTCCTGCGAGTGGAAAACCTCTTTCACTAAAGCAATGATATCGAACTTTTCCGTTTCCAGTGTAAGCTCACCGGTCTCGAGTTGTGAAATGGATTCGAGGTCCTCGATCATATTGATCATTCTTTCAACGCTTTTCTCCGCTCTTGCCAGGTAATCACGATTCACATGCTGATCTTCGAGTGCGCCATCGAGCAATGTAAGAATGTATCCCTGGATGTTGAATACCGGGGTCTTCAATTCGTGGGAAACATTGCCAAGGTATTCTTTCCGGTACAGTTCCAGCTTACGCATTTTTTCCAGTTCCGCCTTGCGGTCATCCGCCCAGGCATCCAGCTCCTGTTCTACAATGCGTGAACCATCTTTCATGAACGTAATGCTATCCATTGTTTTCACGGTTTGCTTTTCGCGGTAGTGATGAATGGCGAGGAAGATCCGCCAGTAGATCACTTTGTCGGCAAAAAAGAAAATGAGCAGCCAGCCCGTAAAGAAGAAGAGCAGGATCCCGATAAGAAAAGAAGCAGGGATTTCTTTTGAGTGATAAGGATAAAAGATCAAAAGCGCAGTTATACTTAGAACCCCCGATACGATTGCCGAAGCGGGGCCGCCACGCACCAGCTTCTTCATCAGAATTCGAATTTGTAACCTACCCCTTTGATGGTGCGTATGTATTTTTCACCCAGTTTTTCCCGTAGTTTGTTCACATGTACGTCAACGGTACGGTCGCCAACCACCACCTGCTCGCCCCACACTTTGTTCAGGATCTCGTCACGGTTATATACTTTTCCGGGTTTGGAGGCCAGCAGGGCCAGCAGCTCGAATTCTTTTTTCCGGAGATTCACCGGTGCCCCGTCAAGCGTTACGGAATACTTTTCCTTGTCGATCTTAAGCCCGCTCATCACCTCCTCTTTTGAGGAAGCAGAAAGGGAGCGATCTTTCCTGCGCAGTACCGCCTTGATCCGGCTTAGCAATACACGCGGGCGCACTGGCTTATTGATGAAATCATCGGCACCTACTTCAAAGCCCGCGATCTGGGAATAATCTTCATTCCTGGCGGTAAGAAAGATCACGAGTATGTCTTTAAGCTGTTCATTCTCTCTTATCTCCCGGCAGGTTTCGATCCCATCCATTCCCGGCATCATGATGTCGAGTATCACCAGGTCGGGCATTTCTTTTTTCGCTACGGCCAGCGCTTCTGCTCCGTTGGGGGCGCAAACCACCCTATAGCCTTCTTTTTTCAGGTTATAGCTGATGAATTCGAGAATGTCGGGTTCATCGTCCACCAATAATATCTTCACATTTGAAGTATCCATCTTTCTTATTTCATTGCGGCTCTCCCGCATTTGACTTTCTAAAAGTAGAGGCATGTAATGACCACCACATTAATTCTACTTTAAATAATTATTAAATCGTTTACGGCCCGCTTTTCAAAAGCATAACCGGCTTTTAACCCGCATTCAATACCGCGGTAATGCTCCCGGTCGAAATTTGCCGAAGAAAGAAATCACAACATGGACCTATTTGTAACAGCATTATCGGGGATCGTATTCCTTGTAGCCTTTGCCTTCATTACCGCCTTTTACGGGGATTTCAAGAAGCATCGTAGGATAAGGGAGCGCAGGATGCGCCAGTTGCGACTGGCCGCTGAACAGGATGAACGGAAAAGTAAACTCCGCATCCCAGGCTATTTTGAGGAGATCAATAATAAAGGAAAGCAGGACAATGTCACTTATCACGCAGGAACCACCATCATCTGAAGGTAGTAATCGCAAAAAACTGGTCGATTATATAAAAGAATATGACCCGTTCTTCAGGGATGCCGATTTCGAGCGGTATTCCTATTACGAGCTCGTGGTGATCAAGGTGAGTATTGAAGTGGAAAAGGAAAAGATGAAGCGGGATACCACGGCCCGCAAAATTTAACTGCAGTTTAAATAGCGCTAACGAACCCTTAACTCCCGACTTAACCCGGGTTAATACCCTTTTAGTTTTTTTACAAAAAAAAATTCATGTCGCGTTCTGTCTCCTTCTTTTTAACGGTTATTCTTTCATTACTTATTTTGCCTTCCTCTTTTGGTCAGAACGGCAAGCTCGTGGGCCGCGTCACTGATTCGGCAAATGGTGAAGGGCTTATGATGGCGATCATCCGTATCGACAGTACCACTCTTAAATGCACTGCCGATGAAAAAGGGAATTTCGTGATCAATGATATTCCCCCGGGCATGTATACTGTTCGCGTGAATTTTGACGGGTACAAGCCAAAAGAGATCCAT
>DATDFI010000534.1:0-12272 GCA_036522695.1 Bacteroidia bacterium
TTTGATCCCTCTCGCCATCCTGCTCGGGTTTGAAACAGTACGCATGCTCGCAAAATATCCCGTTACATATCTTATCATCGCTCCTCTTGGCGCCATTGCTGTTATCATTACCTGGATGGCGAAGGTCACTATGAATTACTCGATCCCAACAGAGGTTAACAATCCTTTCGCTGAGATATTCTCCGGCTTTTCCAAAGGTAATTTCAACGGAAGTAATCTTTTGAGTGAGTATTTCGGGATAAACCCATTGACAGCGGCCGCGCTGTGGCTCATTGTATTTTTGATCTCCATTATTTCTTTCCGCCTTTTATACAGGCTTAAAATCCCCGCGGTCGGCCGCAAATGACGCGCAAAGAAAAAATACAACTGCTTCTTTTATTTTGCATCGTGCTGTTGTCGAGGCTGCCATTTCTTTTTGCGGGCTATGGCACCGAAGAAGATTCCTGGGGCATTGTGCGAGCGGTGATGAGAACTACAGAACTCGGCTCGTATGAACCTTCGCGCCTGCCCGGGCATCCTGTCGCGGAATCGATCTACCTGCTTTTCCCACATGGAAATTATTTTGCTTACAATTTTGTGTCGGCACTCTTTAGCGCCATTGCGGTTCTCTTTTTCGCGCTTTCGTTGCGCGTGCTGGGATCGAAGCGCTGTTTGTTGCTGTCGTACACACTCGCTTTCATTCCTGTTTTTTACATCAGCAGCACATATACGATCGATTACTGCATCTCGCTCGCGTTCGTAATGATGTCGTTCTATGCTTTGCTGAAGGACAGTGCGGGCTTATGCGGCCTCCTGCTCGGGCTTGCCACCGGGTGCCGCGTCACTTCCCTCGTTTTTCTTTTGCCCTTCTCCATTTTGTTCTATTATCGAACCAAAAGTTTCCTGCACTATCCAAGATTACTTTTGTCAGCACTTTTCTTTTCTGCCATATCTTATATACCGGTGATCCTGAAATTTGGCGGAAGCTTTTTCACTTATTATGATCAATTCGGGTATCCACCGCTCCCGAAGGTCGTTTACAAGGCAAGTGTAGGTGTATTCGGGGCCCTGGGTCTTATCGCGCTTATATATGCCTTCGTAATCCTTTTGAAAAATAAACTCGCGAAAAAAGGAATATCCAATTACGAGAGCGCGATCCCGGACAAGATCGTTCTTGCCTCAGCGACCCCAATCGTGCTCTTCATTCTCGCTTATTTAAAACTTCCGCAAAAGTCGGCTTACCTTATTCCCGCCCTTCCATTCATTCTTATTCTTCTTTCCGTTTACCTCGATGAGAAAAAGCTCAGGTGGATATGTTTCCTGCTCATGCTATCGCCTTTTGCCTTCGGGATCAATCTTTCGGATGATAAGCGTGGCTCCACTCCTTCGTCCTTAGCCGTTTCCTTCAACGTTTCAGGACAGGAGATCTGTTTCGATGTGATCAAAGGCCCTTTATGGGCCGATGTTTCGAAACGAAAACAGAAAATGAATTATGTTGATCACGTGATCGAATACTGTAAGAAGAATGAAGAGGACCGTATCGTGATCTCAGGTTGGTGGTACAATGAAATTGAAGTGACGCTTCACCGGGAAAACCTTGTGGATATGGAAAACGATTTTGTCTTCTACATCAACAGGGAGCAAATGGAGCGTTACCGTGCCGATGGGTATGAACTTTACTACCTGCCCGAACAAGAGAGATACAATGACGAATATTCCGGGATGAAATATACTACACAGGTGGCCAAGCCCTTCGAACCCGCCCGATGAGTTTTTTGAAACGATACAGCGAATACATTATTCTCGCACTCATTCTCCTGCTCGCGGGCATCCTTCGCTTTTACCATTATGCCGATTGGTCACTCACCAATGACGAGCTCAGCGCCATCACCCGCCTGCGGGCTGGTTCATTCCACGAATTGATCACAAATGGGGTGCGCCCCGATTTTCACCCGGCCGGTGTACAGGTGTTTCTTTATTACTGGACCAAAATTTTCGGGAATGATGTTGGGGTTGTGCGGCTGCCTTTCGTGCTATGCGGAATACTTTCTGTACTTTATTCATATCTCGTTGTAAAAAAATGGTTCAACACCACCGCGGCACAACTTTCGGCTTTGATGCTGGCTTGCCTTACCTATCCCATCCTTTACAGCCAGTTAGCGAGACCTTACAGTCCCGGGCTTCTTTTCGTTCTGATGATGGTGTATCATTGGCATGCATTGATCTTTGAGAACGCATCAAAAATTAAACATGCGATCGCCTATGCCCTGGCAATGACGCTTTGCATGTACACGCATTATTTCTGTTTTGTTTTTGCGATCATCGCTGGAGCCACGGGTTTGTTCTTCGTCCGCAAGGAAATGTTCAAATACTATTTGGGTGCGGCATTTACCTCCGTGATCCTTTTTCTTCCGCACCTCGGCATCACACTCGAACAATTTTCAAGAGGAGGTATCGGCACCTGGCTTGGCAAACCCGACAGCGATTTCCTGCGGAATTATTTATCCTATGCTTTTGATGATTCCGCAAAACTGATCATTTTCATTTCAGGGATATCCATCCTTTCTGCTCTTTATTACGCCCGCGAAATACAATTTAGCAAATGGAGGGTCATTTCGCTCGCATGGTTCTTCGTCCCATTTATCTTCGGTTATTATTATTCCTTTTACCGGAACCCTATACTCCAGTATTCGGTACTTTTATTTTCGTTTCCTTTCCTCCTCGTATTCCTTAATTCATTCTATTCCACATTATCCTTACGCGCATCACTTCCCATTCTCGGCATATTGACTTGCGCAATGTTGTGGTCGGGGATAAAAGAGCAAAAGTTCTATGCCCAAAAGCCTTTCGGGGTTTTTAAAGAGTTGTGTGAAAAGAAAATGGAATGGGACAAAAAATACGGAGGCAAGAAGGAGTGGGACCAAAGGTACCGCAGCAAAACAATCACGACAATTTTCAATGGCATTTCTCCAGAATATTTCAATTATTATCTCGAAAAATTTCCGGAAGAATTCAAATACAATTTTGAATTTTTAAGAGGCGATGATGAACGCTTCCGCGCGAATGTTTCTGAGATCCTGGATAACATTTCCCGGCCCGACTCCGGTGAAACAAAATATTTGATCTATGGCTGGAGCAATAATGCCTGCCCGCCCGAAGTGTATGAACTGATCAAACATCGCTTTCCAATAATTGTGGAAGACCATGCGTATTTCAATTCGCGCATCACACTTTTCAGTACGGGCAATTATAATTCAAGGAAACAATTTTTATATATGTCAGATGACTTTCGGCATCCCTCTTCATTTTGGAAATTCAGCGATTCCCAAATCGATACTTCAGGGACGTATCATTTGCGAGAAGGAGAAGAATTCAGTGAAGGGTTGAACGAACGATTGATCGATCTTTCTAAAGATTCATTAAAATATGTTAATGCCTTTGCCTACATAAGTCAAAAGGATACTGGCTCAGATGTGCATCTCGTTATCGAGTTTCACCGGCAGGGTAATGACACACTTTATTCATGGTATTCCGTAAAAAACAAGAATTGTGATCGCCAGAATTATGGATGGTTCTCTGACCTTTTTCTAACGGAAAAAGTTCCTGCATCGTACCAGCCGGGCGACCGCATAAGAGTGTATCTTTGGAATCCCGGAAAGAAAGAAATTAACCTGTTTCGCATCGGGATCTCTTCCTTTGCAGACATGGATTATGAACCCAAACTCGAACTCAAATGAGCAAAACAAAAACGATAAAACAATCTTATGAAATGAAGGCCACACCATCGCAGGTGTTCAAAGCCCTCACCGATGCCAGGATCATCGCAAAATGGTCGGGTGCACCTGCCAAAATGAGCGCGCGAAAGGGTGCGAAGTTCGAGTTATGGGGTGGCGATATGTTCGGAAAGAACCTGGAAGTGGTGAAAGATAAAAAGCTGGTGCAGGAATGGTGTACGCACACGTTCTCTTCCAAAGCCACCTTCACCATAAAAGCGAAAGGAAAGAATTCGATCGTTGACCTGCTGCATGAAAATGTTCCGGCCCAATCTTATAAAAATTACAGTGATGGATGGAAACACTATTATCTCGGTCCCATGCAGCAAATGTTCGAAGAAAACGAATAACATATGAATAAGATCCTTTTCCCTTTCACGTTCGCCTTCACCCTCACATTTTTCCTTTCTTCCTGCGGGCCCAGGGGCATTGACCGTTTCAATTGGATAGAAGGGGGCTGGAAGGCACATTACAGCGACCTCGCTTATTCCGAATACTGGAAAAAAAGTTCGGATGAATTGATGAGCGGGGAAAGTTACGTGATACAGCAGGGAGATACGGTTTACCGCGACAAGTTGAAAATAGAACTTATCGGTGAAACTCCCTGTTATGTGCTCACGCTGCCGGAAACCAAGGAACCGGTGATCTATAAAATGACAAAAAGCGCTGAGCACCTGGCCGTATTCGAGAATAATGAACATGATTTCCCGAAACTGGTTTATTACGAATTGGTGGGCGATTCGCTGCACGTAAAATTTGAAGGCGTGCAGGATGGACACAATGCCCGTGAAGAGACCTACTATCATAAAAAATAAACGGCTTTCCTTGATTTGCGCATCCGTATTAATTCCACTACTTTTCCTTAAAATTCTCACCATGAAACGAACCTTCCCTTCCCTCCTCGCCCTTTGCCTGGCGGCTTTTGTACTCGCCACCACCGTTTCTTCCTGCAGCTCGCATCGTCCCGACCATACGGTACGCAAGCTGAATAAAATGGGTTGACCCTTTTACAAAATCATGCGAACATTATTTCCGGCTGCGCTGGCGATATTGCTTTTATGCAATTCCTTCTCCCCGAAAACTCCGGCCGGGGAAAAGCAGTATGTCCTCGTTCAATGGGTGAATGATCTTGCGGGAGATTTTTCCTTTAAGGAAAAGTGGGATTATCCCGAAGGTGTTTACAGAAATGAATACGGGCAGCTGAGCTGCGATGGCTTTTGCCCGGAGGAAAGCTATCGCATGAAAGACTCTACCGGGAAGATCTTTAATGATTCGCTGAAGGCATTTTATAAAATTGTGGATACCACCCACCAATTCCATACCCTCGAGTGTGAAGCATGGTGCTATGAATGGGCGGGAACGGACCTTGTAAGCGTGCATCAATTAAAAAAAGGCAAAGTGGAAGCGATCACGGATTGTAATGCCGCAACACATTGCAGCCTGCACCTTGCATTTTCAGGTGATACATGCACTCCTGTTATTATGCTGAATAGTATAGTTCCAGGTGGCGATGCAACTTATCGTATTACGGGCGGATCCATAAAGATCGATAAGCAACTCTGGAAAAAAGGAATTATGAAAGCCGAATTCAGTTTTGATTTTTACAATCCCGAACCTTCCGATCAAAAAATGTTCTGGAAAGGAAAAGTGTGGTCGCCTATAATCCCTTCGAGGAAGTGAGATGAGTTTGTGGACAAGAATATCAGGAGTAGGATTGCGTGCAGAAATGCCACTTGGTCGCAGGCGCGGGCTGGTGCTGGTAAATCGCATCAGCGCCATCATTTGCCTGCTCGCCTTTCTTTCCATCATCATTAATCTTTTACTGGGCTCCTATACTTTCATTCCGGCACTTAGCATTACCGTTGCGGTCTTGCTCCTCACCTATTTCCTGAACCACAAAAGCTTTTATACGGCAGCGCGGATCCTCATGCTTGTTACCGTTATGGAACTGACCTTTTACATGTCGCTTTCGGGCGGCTACGGATCGGGGCTCGAATTTTATTTCCTGGGCATGATCACGCTCCCGGTTTTCCTTTTCCGTAACCGAAGCACCATCTTTTTTTTCCAGGCCTTGTGCGTGGCCTGCCTGGTAGTACAGAAATTTTACGGGGCTACCCATTTCCCCGACACCAACACCATTCCGCACAAAGTATTTTATGTTTTTAACAGCATTGGCAGCGCCATCCTCATTGCGCTTGGCGTGATCTTTTACCGGAACATCACCGTTCAGCATGAAAAAGAATTGCAGCAAAAGAATGACATTATCGGGATAAAGAACACACAGCTCGAAGCAAGCAATGATCAGCTGGATGCTTTTACGTATTCCGTTTCACACGACCTGCGTGCGCCCCTCAGGCGCATGGATGGCTTATCGGCCCTACTCGAACGCAAACTTGGCGCGGAATTGAGTGATGAAACAAAAGAATTGCTCAAAATGATCCGCGGTTCGGCCTTCGATATGAATAAATTGATCGAAAGCCTGCTCACTTTTTCACGAAGCACGAAAAAAGAGCTTCATCCTGCCGAGGTGGATATGAATGCGCTGGTAAAGGAGATCGTTACCGACCTCGCTGAGAATATTCAAAAAGCAGGAACAACAGTTAAAGTGGAACAGCTTCATCCGGCCTGGGGCGATAAGGATCTTATCTGCCAGGTAGTGGTGAACCTGGTGAGCAACGCAGTGAAGTATTCCGCCAAAAAAGAAAAGCCAGAGGTGCATATCGGTGAGAAAAAGGAAAATGAACAGGTGGTTTATTTTGTGAAGGACAATGGCGTGGGCTTCGATATGAAATTCTCAGGCAGGCTTTTTGTGCCTTTCCAGCGCCTGCACGACACCGGGGATTATGAAGGCACGGGGATAGGTCTTTCCATTGTAAAAAACATCATCGACAGGCATGGAGGAAATATCAGGGTGGAGTCGAAAGAAGGCGAAGGAACAACATTCTATTTTACACTTCCCGCACCTACTGTTTAGGCTCGTGCATTTTCCTTAAGTTTGTATATATGCAAACAGGAAGAAAACCCCGGCTCGCCTTATCCTGTATCCTCTTCTTCACGGTTGCTCTTCGCGCGCAAACGGGCACGCTCGTATTCAATGATACGATACTTCACGAGATCCGCATCCAATTCCCTTATCCTGGCTGGTTCGATTCCCTTACCACAGATTACAACCTGAATGCTACCGACACGGTGAACGCTTTTCCCGAGCGCAATTTTTCCTGCACCATGAGCTTCGATAACATCCTGCTCGATTCGGTCGGCATGCGTGAGCGGGGGAACTTTTCCAATATTTCCACCACGTACACCAGTAAAGGTTTGAAGAAACCATTCAAGCTCAACTTTGATGCATTTCGCGACAACCAGACTTTTGACGGCCTCAAGTCGCTCAACCTTAACAATGGCACCGATGATCCGAGTTTTGTGCGCGAAGCCCTGGTGTATAAGCTCCTGCGTGAGCAAGGTGTCCCCGCTTGCCGGACCTCCTTTGCAAAACTTTACGTGAACAATGTATACTGGGGCTTGTACGAACTCGTGGAAAATGTGGACAAAACTTTTTTGAAAGACCATTATGGCTCCGCCAATAATGACGGGAATTTGTACAAGACAGGGAGAAATGCGCACGTTGATCTCAGTTACCTCGGCAGCGATCATTTCTCTTACGAAACACAGGGGCTCTTATTGAAGACCAACAGCAGCGTTAACAACTGGACCAATATCATTCACTTCATCTACCTTCTTAACAACACACCATCCCAGGAAATGGAGCAAGTGCTCGAAAATGTTTTTGATGTGCACGAATATTTAAAAATACTTGCTGTAGAGGTTTTGTGCTATAGCTGGGACAGCTACTGGGGCGGAGGAAATAATTTTTATTTGTATGAGCACCCTGATGGAAAGATCCGCTGGATCCCCTGGGATTTTAACGAAACATTCACTACGCACAACACTTTTCTTTCGCTCGTGCTGCCGAAAGAGAGCGATATCTTTCTCAGCTCTCATATCGACTCGAGGCCTTTGCTCAAAGCGGTGTTCAGCGTTCGTAAATGGCAGGATGAATACCTTGACAACATTTGCAACCTCTGCACCAGTGCATATTGGTCTCCGCTCCTCGCTCCCACCCTCAACCGCTGGCATGACCTTGTTCGCCCGGCCCTGTTGACCGACACCAATGCACTTGGCAGCATGCAGTCCTTCGACCTTTCCCTCACTACGGACATGGACAATCTTTACCAGATCCCCAACAATGGGGTCAGCTTCAACATTTCCGTTCCGGGTCTGCTTCCTTACATTGCAAAACAACGCAGTTGGGCCGTGCATCAGATAAAATTGCAACAAGGTTCCTGCCCCCTGTCCGATGTGGATCCTTCGCGATATCCCTCCACCATTTATCCCAACCCTGCATCGGATGATATCTATATCAAGTGGGACGCATTGTCCACCGATGTTTATCAATTATGGGTCTTTAATACATTGGGTGAAAAAGTGATGAGCACGGATTGGATCGTGAACGACTCGCAGTTGGCCCGCATAAATGTTGCTGCCTTGCCCAAAGGGTTTTACATCATCAAAAAACAGGATGCTGATGGATTCTGGACGCTGGGGAAATTCATTAAATACTGATATGCACATTATTTCCCGGATATTTCTGCATCCATCCGTTCTATGCGTGTCATTCGCGTTCCTGTTGCTTTGCCTGCTTGTTCCGTTCACATCCTACTCCCAAAAACACGAGCACGGCAACATCGGCTTCATCCTTCCCCGTGATAAAGTGCGTTTAAAGAATGGCGATGCTGAAACGGGGAAGGTGATCCGCATCGATTCGGCCAGGATCACACTCCGCAAATACGATTATTCCGAAAAGAATATTCTTCGCAGCAGTATTGACAGTATTTACGGCCTGTCCTTCTTCACTTATTTTATTTCGCCTTCGATAGGTCCTATGCACTGGAAAGGGATGATCTCGCAGCGGCTCGATACGTTCAGCGCTGATGTTTCCAACTTAAATGTCCGTTTGGGGACCATGCGCAGGAAGCACTGGGCCTTTTACGGTGACCTCGCTCGCCAGGGAGGAAAAAACGACCTGAAACTCTTTCATGTGGGTGCAGGGGTCCGTTATTATTTCCCGCTCAACTATGTGTTGAAAAAAAGCACATATGTCGGCTTTGATTACGGGTACAATTTCCCGCAAACCAATGAAGGCCGTTTCCGTGATATCACCTGGAGCCTGGGCTACGAATATTTTTTACTGGAGAAATACAGGCTGTTCATTGAATTCGATCGCACCCACGCGCAAAAGTTCACCCCTAAACCTGCCGCCTACTCCTTCAATTTCGGCATGCGATTCAGCCTCGAGTACCTGAATTTTTATGAGAAGTATAATTCGAAGAAGTGAATTGGGAAAGCGAAAAGTGAAAAAGACACAGGAAGATGGGAATTGGACTCATGCCTTTATATCTCTTAACTTCGCTATCAGCTCCTCGCTCTCCGCAAAGTTCAATGTCTGCTGTCCGTCACTGGCAGCCTCTTCAGGTCTTTCATGCACCTCATAAATAACACCATCCGCACCGGCCACCGCAGCGGCTATAGCCACCGCAGGCACAAACTCCCGCACGCCTATTCCATGCGATGGGTCAGCGATCACCGGCAAATGCGTTTTCTCCTTCAAAACAGGAATCGCATTGAGGTCGAAGGTATTCCTGTAAGCGGTTTCGTAAGTGCGGATACCACGTTCACATAACATCAACTTTTCATTCCCGTTCGAAAAAATATATTCCGCACTCTGCAATAATTCATCTATCGTCCCGCTCATGCCGCGCTTGATCAGCACCGGTTTATCCACTTTCCCTAATTCATCCAGCAAATTAAAATTCTGCGAATTCCTTGCGCCCACCTGGTACACGTCAACATAGTCATGCATATCGGCAATTTGCGATACCTGCATCACCTCGGTAATGATCTTTATCCCGTTCCTTTTACAAATGCGGTAAAACATTTTAAGTCCATCCATTCCAAGTCCGCGAAAAGCATAAGGCGAACTGCGGGGTTTAAAAACCCCGCCACGCATGATACGGATCCCATTCCTCACCAAATGTTCAACGATCTTTTCCACCTGCTCCTCACTTTCAATGGAGCATGGACCGGCCATCAACTGGAAATTCCCGTTCCCTATCTTTACCGGCTCACCGCTTTTCCCGTTCAGGGTTATCTCCGAATACCCGACCTTCCACTTTTTTGAAACAAGCTTGTAGGAATCGCTGACCCGGTGCACATCCGCCACACCTTCCAGGGACCCGATCGATCGAATATCAATATCTTTTTTACCTATACACACCAGGTAATTTCCGCGCTGCGTGCGCACTTCCGTGGTTTTATACCCGGAAGCATTCACTTTCGCAATGATATTTTCCTTGTACCCCTGCTTTACTTTTTCTTTGAGTTGTATGATCATCAGCTACGAATTAAACAGTAAATAAATAATTGATTGTATTGTCATTCCGGGCAAAGCGATGATTCTCGTGATGCATCCAAGAAGATCTTTTGCCCCTTCTTCACCCCCTGATACCTTTCACAAAAGCATTTATACCCTTTACCCCGTCTTCATTCAGCATTTTAATGAACGCGCTTCCAATGATGGCACCGTTCGCATGCGCGCATGCTTTCTCAAAACCCTTCTTATCCGAAATACCGAAGCCTATCATCAAAGGGTTTTTCAGCTTCATATTTTTCACCCGGGCAAAATACCTTTCCTGTTCTTCGCTTATCCCGCTCTTCACTCCCGTTGTGCTGGCCGATGACACCAGGTAAATGAATCCATTCGAATGTTCATCGATGAAACGAATACGTTCCGCAGAGGTTTGTGGCGTGATCAAAAAAACATTCACCAGGCCGTACTTTTCAAATAACGTTTTATACTCTTCCTGGTATTCCTGCATGGGCAGGTCGGGAATGATAACCCCGGAGATCCCGCAGGCCTGTGCCTCCCTGCAAAAATTTTCCGCACCGAATTGCAGAACCGGGTTCAAATATCCCATCAGCAATAGCGGAGCTTTACTCTTGTGATCTTTCAACTGGCCGAATAATTTTTTCAGGCTCATTCCATTCTCCAGCGCGCGCTCACTGCTCTGTTGTATCACCGGCCCATCCGCCAAGGGGTCCGAAAAGGGAATTCCGATCTCGATCATGTCCACGCCCGCATTCACCAAATGTTCCAGCACAGGCACAGTATCTTCAAGTGCAGGGAAGCCCGCAGTGAAATAAACGGAAAGGATATTGCCCTTACCTTTAGTGAAAAGCTGTTGAACCTTATTCATTTTTTGATTTGTTTAATGAATTGCGGTACGAGGCCAGGTCGGCAAGGTTTTTCACCACAAGGAAAATACCTACCATGATCCCTTTCAGCACCCTTTCATCGAATGAAATAAATCGCGACAGCAATACTGCGATGAATCCCCCGCCCAGCACCGAAAATTGGATGATCATGATGCGTTTGACCGGGGCAAAAATGAATTCCTGCAGTTCACTGTGCCTGTATTGGCCGCCCCGGATAAAATCCCGCACATAAACGATACTGTAGGTGAGAAGCGTTGAGAAAACGGGGACCAGTAAGGCAGGTCTTGAAGCGAAAAGTCCGAACAAGCCACTGGAGAGATCGCTTCTTTGCAGCTCAAAGGCAAAAATGCCAAAGAAGATAATGGCGAGATATTGCGCGAAAAGGAACAGGCAGTACACAAATCCTGCGATGAAAAATGTGACGGTGCCGTTCCCGGCCCCTGCCCCTGTCTGTTTTTTATAGACCATTATCCGTATCATTTTCAGGAATTCGAAAGAGCAAGCCACCACACTTTCCACCCAATACAGGAGTAACACCTCCATCCCGCTCCAGCCGAGGAACAACACTCCCACCAGCGGAAGCAGGTTATTCAGCAGTAAAGCGACACGCGAACTTTTTATTTCCGTATTCCTGTCCATCACATGTGTTTCATGTATGTGGCCAGGTCCTTATCGCCACGCCCCGATAAATTCACCACCACCGTTTCATTTTCTTTCGCATCCAGCTTCTCCAGGTGCGCGAGCGCGTGCGCGCTTTCGAGGGCGGGGATGATCCCTTCCAGCCTGGAGAGCAGGAATGCCGCCTGCAATGCCTCTTCATCCGTAGCGCTCACAAATTTTGCGCGGCCCGTTTTGAACAGGTGCGCATGAATGGGACCTACTCCCGGGTAATCCAATCCGGCCGAAATAGAATACGGCTCGGTGATCTGCCCGTCCGCGTTCTGCATCAGCATGGTCTTGCTGCCATGTATGATGCCTGGCTTACCCAAAACCATTGTTGCAGCCGAATGCCCGGAGTCAACGCCTTTCCCTGCCGCTTCCACAGCGATCAGCTTTACTTTTTCATTATCAAGAAAGTGGTAAAAAGCACCGGCCGCATTGCTGCCGCCACCCACGCACGCGATCACGTATTGCGGATCGGCACCCAGCTGCTCTTTTATTTCCTTCGAGATCACACTCTGGAAACGGGCC
>DATDFI010000535.1:0-3396 GCA_036522695.1 Bacteroidia bacterium
ATGGATATGTTGTTCTTACTCTTTAATGAACTTGCGTGAGAAATTCACTTCGGTTCCATTGATGCGCACAAAATAAATTCCGGTTGAGAATTTATTCATGTCAACCCGGATATTCGCATTACCGCTGATCTCCGCATTGCTGCGATAGATCTCCTGGCCAAGCGCATTCACGATGCTAACAGAATAATTTCCATTTAAATTGCTGTTGCTGATGTTCATTTCGAACTGACCGCTTGCGTGGTTGAAATAGGTCTTCACCTGTTCGTCAAGGTTATTCTCGGTCAATCCAACACAACCCACGCTCACGCTCACCGTAAAGCTGCTGTCCACACCACAGTTATTGGAAGCGTAAAGGTGTGCTATAAAAGTTCCGGGTGAGTTATATGTAATGGTGGGAGTGGGAGAGTTGGAGCTCGCAGGAGTCCCACCGGGGAACACCCAGCTGTAAATGGTCACGTTCTGGCTCGCAGAAGCGTTGAACGAAACGGTATTGCCTACGCAAATGGTAGGATTGGAGCTGGTGGCCGACACCGAAGGGTTTTGTCCCAATGTTACCTGTACCGATGCGGTAGACGTACAGCCGTTGGAAGCAGTACCGGTAACGCTGTAAGTTGTAGTGGCAGTGGGCGTGGCGGTAACCGTTGAGCCTGTGCTGCTGCTCAGTGTTGATGAAGGTGTCCAGGCATAGGTGTTGGCCCCGCTCACGGTAAGCGTGCTTGTTGTATTGGGAGGACAGATCGTCATCGGGTTTGCAGTAGGTGAAAGGGTAGGCGAGGCGATCACGTTCACGGTGCTGCTCAATGAATCGTACACATCGCAACCTCCACCCAGGATATAAAGTTTGGTAGTGTAGGTTCCTGCTGCAGGATATTGCACGCTTTGCATCACCTGTGTGCTGTTGGCGGGCAAGCCTCCCTGGAAATTCCAGAGCAGGCCGCTGCCGATGATGGAAGCGGAAGCGTCATAATTCACACTTGTGCCTGAGCAGATGGGAGTGTTGGAAGTGGGATTCTGCGTGTAAGAAATGGCATAAGGCGTATTGGTAATGAAAGGGAAAATATAAAGAGTGATATTAAGGTTCCAGGAGTTTACCGCATCATCATAACGGTACCAGGTATTATTACTTTGTTTTTCCCAGGTGGTGGTGGGCATGGATTGCGGGTCGGAATTGCTGTTGATCGCCAGCGAGTCCTTAGGTAATGCCGACCAGCTCAGGTTGCTTACATCCACACTCACAAAGAATTTTTTGGAGGCAGGAAGATTAATGGCCGGGCTGAAGATCACCTGGGTAAAGTAATTCTGGCTCGAGTAAGCCATGATCTGCGCGATGGTGAGGTTCTTGGTCCCGAGTGTTGCACCGGGAGAACCGCTTGTTCCATCATAAATGCGGATGGTAACGATCTTGCTGGTGTTAGCAGAATAAACATGCGAAAATGCAATGAGCATGCCCTGTAGCTTACCATAAGGACTTGCGCTTGCGTCAAAGTAATTCGCTTTTTCCTTATCGTTATATTGATTGGGTCCATTCACAAAACCTCCCGAACCGTTGGTGCCGGTAGTGTAATATACCTGTGTCCAGCTGGGATTGATAGGATAGTTAAGTGTATCACAGGCGGTAGCCATGGTATGCGGCACCGAACTTTTTTGAACGGACAATCCCTGGTTCTCGATAATGTTACCTGGAGCATTCATGGAAGTGCGGTTGCTTTGCGCGAAGGCAAATGCGCTGAACATAAAAGCGGGAAGAACGAGTAGAACTTTTTTCATGAGCTTGAGAATTTTTTGTTGGTTTTAAAAAGCGAAGCCAAATTTAAAATAAAATGCCGAAGCTCCTGCAAAGAGTGGGCGGGAAATAATGAGGTATTTATGACCAATTAAAGTATCATTTCAGCACGCCAAGACTGTCGAGTTCGCGCACATCCACGCGCGGGGGCATGATATTGTTGCGGATCTTATACACCACGAACTCTGCAGCGGTACGTGCCTGCTCGCGTGTGTGAAAGCCGCGGTTACCGTTGATGGCGGGAATATTGGGTTGATGAATGTAGTTGGCATCGTACATCAGTACATCATAACCATAACCATGCGGGTTGTTTTCCTGCTGCAGCGAGTCGTTGTTGAATACCTTCACATCAATCTTCGCATTCTTGTAAGGATTCTCGGCAGGTTTATTATCAGTCTTCATTTTCTTCTCCATTTCCTGGTTGGGATCCACCGGGTCCTTCTTTTCGGTTTTATCTTCCCGCTTTGGCGAGGAACACGACCCCATTATAAATGCTAACGCTAGAAAGAAAAGTCCTTTTTTCATGATCCTGGAAATTTTACCGCGCTAATTTACAAGTAAAAGTTTCCCGCTTGCCGATGAATGACCTGAAGTGATATTGTAGAGGTAAACTCCGCTGGGCAGGCCATTACGTTCAAAATGGAATTCGTTCCCGCTGAAGCTCTCTTCCTGCACCGTTTTCCCGTCAAGGCTCACTAATTTGAAATCACATTTCGCATGCTCATCATTTACGATGGTAAAATGCGCATCCGTGATCACAGGATTAGGATACACACCTACATCCAGTTTCTGATCATGATCATTGATCCCGGTTTGTGTGGGGTCGAATACCCAGAAGTCATCTCTTACCACACCATCATAACCGGTGCCCAGGTATCCCAGGGTGCCTATGGATAAAGCAACCGCGTTGGAACGCGGAGTGCCAAAGAAGCTCGACTTTTGCGACCATGAATTCAAAGAAGGGTCGTATTCCCAGAAATCATTCCGGTTCTGCAAGGTATTGTCGTAACCACAGCCAACATATCCTTTATTGTTGATCACCATGGCGCTCGCTCCGTAGCGTGGCGTTCCGGGAAAGGAAGCTTTTGCGGTCCATAGGTTCGCACCCGGATCGTATTCATAAAAATCGGCTTTGAACGTACCGTCTTCACCGGTGCCCAGGTAGCCTTTGCTGCCGATGGCAAAGCCCACCGCAAGCCTGCGCGCGCTTCCCGGAAAATTCGCTTTTTGCGTCCATACATTGGTGGTCGGGTTATATTCCCAGGTATCGCTCTTATATCCGAGTGAATCCTGCCCGGTGGTCACATAACCTTTGCCGTTGATCGCGAACGAAACGGCCCCTCTTCTTTTCCCGCCCGGGAAATTTGCTTTTTGGGTCCAGACATCTGAAGGACCCGAGTATTGCCAGAAGTCATATAAATAAGGAGAGCCTCCCTGGCCGAGCCCAACGTACGCGTTGGTGGATACTACAAAACAGATCGCCATATCACGGCCCAGTCCGCTGCCTGTTGCACCTCCGAGACTCGTAACCTGTGTCCAGCCGTCAATACCCGGGTCGTACTTGTACATGCTTCTTTTATAGTTGGCACTATCGAAGCCGGTAGTGATGTAGC
>DATDFI010000536.1:0-13888 GCA_036522695.1 Bacteroidia bacterium
CTCTTATATCCCGATACCATATACCTGGTACGAAGCGGGTTTGTGCAAAATGATACAATATGGAGAAGCGGAGGCATGTGGTATTTGAATGGGGAAAACATTTTCCCGGAAGGTGATTTCAGGTTGCATTGCGCAGTACGACAGGATTTCATTTTTCCGATAGATGTCCCCATCACCATTCATAAATTACCCCTCGATACCAACCGGACGCTAAAGCTGCAGCTTGGCAATAAGGAGATCAGCAAAACGTACGAGATCAAAGCCGATCGTAAGCTGAATAAAAAGCAGCTCGCACTTCTTAAGAAAAGGATGAATGAAAGCTTTTTGGAGGATTATAAATTTGACTACAAGAAATCGGATGAGCGCTTTTACCGCGACCAGGACCTGGTGGATAAGAAAGTAATGATAAGGAGGATCAAGTGAGTGACGCACATGTAAGCGATCACGGCTTTCACCGGGGGCGAAGCGCTGCAATGGTTTTGTTTTTTCTACCTTTATTTCCATGAAAAAAATCCTTTCGCTTTTTTTTCTGTTCAGCCATTTTGCGGTCGGGAACAGTTTCCTCCACCGTTCTCACCGCACCATCCTCGATAGCACCGAAAAGCCTGTTCAGCTGCGCGGGGTGAATTTAGGCGGCTGGCTGTTGTGGGAAGAATGGATCTGGGGAGGAGGATTTCATTCGCAAACACACATCATGGATGCGCTCACTCAAATGAGCAGCCGGGAAGATGCGGAAAAGTTCCGCGACAGCGTTTGTTTTAACTACATCAGCGAGAGCGACATTAAAAAGATACACGATGCCCACATGAACGTGGTGCGCGTGCCCTTTAACTGGCGTTTTTTTAGCTCAACCGGACCCGATCCTGTTTATCCCCTTGGCTGGCGTGTGCTCGATTCGCTTTTGGCGCGCTGCAAACGTCATGGCGTGTACGCCATCCTTGATATGCATGCAGCACCCGGGGGAAATTCGCCTTACTTCATTGCGGATCCTGAAAAAACAACTTTATGGAAGTCAGAAGAAAATAAAAAGCGCTGCATTGAACTGTGGAAAGACATTGCCGACCGTTACAAAAACAATCCCGCTGTGGGTGGTTACGACCTGCTCAATGAGCCCATACCGGGTAAAAAAGAAGACCTGGTTGACCTGTACGGCCGCATCATTGCCGCCATTCGCGAAGTGGATCAAAATCACATGATCGTGCTCGAGGGAGGGAACTTCGCCAAAGATTTTTCCATGTTCGCTGAATTACCCACACAGAACATGATCTTCGAATTTCATTTCTACAACTGGTTCGGTGGCGACCCGGGAAAAAAGATGAAACCTTACACCGATCTTTCTGCGCGGCTGGATGTACCGCTCTGGTGCGGGGAATGGGGAGAGAATAAATATGAAGTGATCACTGCCACACGCAAGGTACTGGAGGATCCCGCTTACAGCTTCTCGGGCTGGTGTTTCTGGACCTGGAAAAAAGTTCCCAATGGTTATCCCGCGTTAAATGCCATCGTGGTAACCGAGAAATGGAAAACGCTGATCACTGCAAGTAAAAAACCGGGGGACCGCAGGAACATTACAAAAGAATTCGCACTCGGTGCAATGAAAGAATTCCTCAACGACATCCGTTCAAAAAACAATAAAACGGATGAAACCTTACTCAACATTCTGAAGTGATCGTTACCCGGAGACACCTGGAATATAAAGGAAGGCGGAGAAACCGCTGCGGCCCTTCGTGCCCTCCATGCTCTCCGTGGTAAATCTTAACTTCGCACCATGCGCACCTTCTCCGCTTCCTGGATATTTCCCATCACTTCCCCGCCTATTAAAAATGGAAGTATTACCGTTGATGATAACGGGAAGATCGTTGAGATCGGAACAACCAACGGCAATAAATCCGAAGGGCAAACAACAAACTCAGATGGTATAATCGTTCCCGGTTTTATTAATGCGCATTGCCACCTTGAGCTTTCGCACATGAAAGGCCAGGTACGCGAAGGACAAGGTATGGCCGGCTTTATTTCCGAATTGGTTCCCAAACGGAATAAATTTCCCGAAGAAGAAATTAAAAAAGCTGCCGCGGATGCAGAAACAGAGATGATGGGCAATGGGATCGTTGCGGTAGGAGATATCTCAAACACCGATCACAGCTTCGGGCAAAAAGCGAAAGCAAATTTACACTACCACACCTTTATCGAGGTTTTTGATATCGATCCGACAAAAGCACGTTCAGAATTTGAAAAGGGAATAACGCTGCAAGCGAAAATCAAAGGCCATACATCTTCCATCGTTCCTCATGCACCTTACACCGTTTCACCTGAGCTTCACGACCTCATAGGAGAAATAAAACAGGAGATCACCTGTATCCATAACCAGGAGTCGAAAGCCGAAAACGAATTATTTGTAAAAAAAAGCGGGGCGCTGCAGGAGCTATTCCATGGCCTGGGATTTGACCTCGATTGGATCGAGGCGACCGGGAAAAATTCCATACGCTCTTCCCTGCCACACCTGCTTCGTAATAAAAGGGTGCAATTGGTGCACAACACGTTTACTTCTAAAAAGGACATTGCCTGGGCACAATCCTTCATGAGCGTTCCCGTACCGGGCAACGAGCAGCTGCAACTGTATTGGTGCACCTGTCCTAACGCCAACCTCTACATTGAAAATAAATTGCCGGATTACGATATTTTCATGATCGCCAATGCAAAAATGACCCTCGGCACCGACAGCTATGCATCCAATTGGTCGCTTTCCATTTTTGAGGAGATAAAAACCATCCACAAACATTTTCCACACATCCCGCTTGAAAAACTTTTCACCTGGGCCACTTACAACGGTGCTGAATTTTTAGGGATCGAGAAGAAATTCGGCTCGCTGGAAAAAGGAAGATCCCCGGGATTGGTGCTGGTTAAAAATTGCGATGTGGAAAATTCACGCCTGCAGGAAAATAGCACAGTGGAGAGATTGGTTTGACGGAATCCCTCACCATCTCTTCTTAAACATAGCCGTACCCGTAGCCGCTTTGCAATCGTAAAAGAAATAATACGAATCCTTGTTCCAGTTCACGATCAGCACATTTATGGGATCACCTTTCTTCAAGCCCTTTACGCTTTTCCCGTTATACAAACTGTACTCAAGGTCACCCTTGCGCGTCACTTCCAGGTCGAATTTCTTTTTCCCGTTCACCACCTCAAACTGCTTATCCTCGGTACGCGTTACTTCATAGTTCTCTATAGTGGGATCATAAAAAGTTCCTGTCCTGAAATTCTTTACATCCGCAAAAGCGTTAGGAAGGCCGAACCACGAAGTATCCTTTAACGAATTAAAAAAAACACTTTTAACGCTCGTGACCGAGGTGCCGTTACGGTCAACGTTCAGCAGCTTAACGTAAATAAGCACATCACCACTCATGCCATAACTCGCGAAAACAGTTTTGTCACCGCCCTCATACATGGTGACCACGCAACGCGCGCTGCTCTTATCGTAATAATTGGTGCACACATAGCCGTGGGGGGAAATGGCCTTCACCACGTAACAATTAAAGTACTCGAACTGGTGGTCGGGTAAACGCTCCAGTTTATAATTGAGTTTTTCGAAGCCGAGTTCGGGATAAAGAAAGGTCTGGAGCATCAGCGCATCGAGTTGAACGCTGTCGGTAATGGTTGCAATTCCATCCTCCGTGACCTGCACGGCACGACCATGGTCATAAATGGTGCTTTTGCTTTTTACTTTTTGTCCGAACACGCTCATGATATAACGACCCTCCATGCGCTTGACCATCACTGCGCATGAATCACCAGCCGGGTCGGACAAGCGATACACCAGTTCAATGCAAGAAATGGTATCGAGCGCCTTGTGCCCACCGCATTTATCAATGCATTTCTTAATGATGTCCTTCGCACTGATATCGTTATCGAACGAAGAAGAGCGGGCAATAAGCGCATTCGCGCCCAGGAAAAGTGCGAGCAATGCATGAAAGGTATGTCGCATGGATAAGGATTTTTTTTGCAAGAAACTCAACGCTTCCCGTCCTTTGACAAGAGGGGAACGTATTTCAGGAGCGCCTCGGCCACCACCAGGTCCTGCGGAGTGGTGATCTTGATGTTATCGGAACTGCCATCGATCAGGTGTATCTTCTCTCCTATCGACTCCACCACCGTGGCATCATCCGTAAAACTGAACTTGTATTCTTTCAGGTATGCTTTGCGTAAAATTTCGGTGGTAAAGCATTGGGGAGTTTGTATAACGCAATAACGAGCGCGGTCCACCGCAATACTCTTGCTCGATTCGATCTGTCGTATGGAATCATTCAGGGGGATGGCAGGAACGGCATTGCCGTACATCTCCGCATCACGGAAGGCGGCCAAAATAGTTTTAGGGCTTACCAAAGGACGCACAGCATCATGCACGGCAACGATCCCTTCCTCTTTAATCAGTGCCAAACCGTTCTTCACCGAATGAAAACGTGTTTCGCCTCCTTCGGCAATGCACAGGGGAACGGTGAAGTTGAACTCCCGGCACAGGTCCTGCCACTCCACGATATTCGCTTTGGGCAGAACAAGTATGATCTCTATGCCCAGGCGCAGGTCATCGAACTTGCGAATGGTGTGCATGAGCACCGGCAAACCGTTAAGCTTGAGGAATTGCTTGGGAACAGGGCTGAGCATGCGTGTTCCGCTGCCACCCGCAACAATGATCGCGTATTTACGAAGAAGTTTTTCCGTCATTGCAGAAGGTAAAAGTCATACGTTAAAGGTTAAAAAGCGAATACAAATAACGCTTAACATATGACTTTTAACTTTAAACTCACAAGATCAGCATCGCATCACCGTAAGTGAAGAAGCGATATTTCTCCTTCACAGCTTCTTTGTACGCTTTCATGATCAGGTCATAACCTCCGAAAGCGCATACCTGCATGAGCAGGGTCGACTCGGGCATGTGGAAATTAGTGATCATCGAATCAGCGATACTGAATTCGTATGGAGGAAAAATGAATTTGTTGGTCCAGCCTTTGAAAGGCTTAAGATAACCCTGGGTGGAGACGGAAGTTTCCACGGCACGCATGGAGGTTGTTCCCACCACGCAAACTTTCTTCTTCCTGTCCTTGGCGTGATTCACCGTGTCGGCTGTTTTTGGGGGGATCTCCATCTCTTCCGAATCCATCTTGTGCTTGGTGAGGTCTTCCACTTCAACGGGACGGAAAGTGCCGAGGCCCACATGGAGGGTCACTTCGGTGAACACCACACCCTTCAATTCCATTTTTTTAAGGAGTTCGCGGCTAAAGTGCAAACCTGCTGTTGGTGCCGCCACTGCGCCTTCGTGTTTGGCGAAAACGGTTTGGTAGCGATCGGCATCCGAAGGCTCGGGTTTGCGCTTGATGTATTTGGGAAGCGGGGTTTGGCCCAGCGATTCGATGGTACGTTTGAACTCTTCGTAAGGTCCATCGAAAAGAAAACGCAACGTGCGGCCGCGGGAAGTGGTGTTGTCGATCACTTCCGCCACCAAAGCATCATCTTCACCGAAATAAAGTTTATTACCGATACGGATCTTGCGGGCGGGATCCACCAGCACATCCCACAGCCGGCTTTCGCGGTTGAGCTCGCGCAGTAGGAATACTTCGATCTTGGCACCGGTCTTTTCCTTATTGCCGTAAAGGCGAGCGGGGAAAACCTTGGTGTTGTTCAGGACCATTACATCGCCCTCACCGAAGTAATTGATCACGTCCTTGAATTTTTTGTGTTCGAATTTACCGGTCTTGCGGTGGATCACCATCAGGCGGGATTCGTCACGGTTCTTTGCGGGGTACTCTGCCAAAAGATCTTTTGGCATGTTGAATTTAAATTGGGAGAGTTTCATCTTTCTTCGTTTTTTCTTCCCTTCAGGCCGGATGAAACGCGCGGGAAAACCAGGAGGTGCGCAGGTTCCATAAAATCTTACGGGATTTTTTTATCGGGTGCGAAAGTAATACAAGCCATACCCCCTTGTCAAGCGCTTGTGCATATTTATTTCACTTTTTCAAACGTATATTCATTTATTTTAGCGCTCAAACATTTTAAAAGCATGGGTCATTTTGATGACGATTGGAATGATGATTTTGATGAGAACGACTTCGGTGACGAAGGACACGATCTCGACAGCCATACCCGTTTGCCCGTTTTCCAGAAGGCGATGGAGATCGCTGACATCACCGTTACCATTTGTGACCTGATAGAACCGGGCAAGGACCGCCTGCACATGCGCGAGATGATGCCCTGCAATGCTTATGTCCTGGGCGCGAAGATCGCTGGAGCAGAAGGTGGCGACCTTTACAGCATTCGCTTCGACAATGCCACTCTCATTAAACTGGCTGCGCGCGAGCTGCTCGCACAAACTTCCTTATTGCGTGCCGAAAAGCTGGTAGAAGAGCAGTATATCGATCTGCTGCGAAAAGAAATTGAAGAGTTCAGGAAGCTCTTTCTCGACTGGGTAAGAAACTTCGACAAGAACAACGACATCCGCGATGAGTGGGATATAAAAGGATTATAACAGGTAGTACGGGCCGGGAATCGGGAAGTAAAAATGGAGACGCTTGCAGGCGTCTTTTTTATTTTATGACCCCCATCGTCAAACGAAAAAGATCCCGGCCGCGCGACCGGGATCCTGAGATCGGTCTACTCCGCCATCAACTTCCCGGAGCAGATGACCTCCTTCCCTGAAATTATCCTGAAGAAATAAATTCCTGCCTGCAGGCCATCGCGATCCAGCAAAATATCCTGCCCGCTCAAATGTTCCATCCTTTTTATTTCGCGGCCTGCAACATCAAACAGCACCAGGCTCACGTTTTTGAAAGGCATTTCAGCATGAAAAACTGCGGATGTTACAAAAGGATCCGGGAAAATGCTCACGGTTTGGTTTTGTTCGCTTTTTTCCGTCCATCCTGCATTGGTGCATAAGGTGGTTTCGGTGCAGCCCGAAGAGGAGGTGGCATTCACCATCGCATAACTTCCCCCGCCCGACACGAGCGTGGAAGGCGAGGTCACGAGCGTTGTGGGCGTGCCGCTCACCGTAGCCGCATTATTTCCGTGACAGCCCTCATTCCCGCTCGCGTCTGTTTTCAGCAAAAAAACATCATCGCTGCCGGCACCGAAACTGTTTTCATAACCGGTAAGGATATAACCCGAGTCGAGCGATTGTTTAAGGTCGTAGCAACGGTCACTGCCTGTACCTCCGAATGTTTTTGACCAAATGAGATTTCCCGTGTTATCGGTTTTCAGGAGATAAATGTCATAGTCACCGGCCCCAAAGCTGTTGGTATATCCACCGATGATGTACCCACCATCACCTGTTTCCTGTACCGATGAACCCACATCATCTCCCGGGCCTCCATACGTTTTCGAAAAAAGAAGGTTCTCGTTCAGGTCAACCTCCAAAAAATAAACATCATTCGAGCCTGCGCCAAAGCTGCTGGTAAAGCCGGCCAGGATAATGGTATTATGAAAAGTGGTGTTGATGGAATTGCCATAGCCGCGATCGATGCCCGCGCCCCCAAATGTTTTCGACCATAATATATTTCCCGATGTGTCGATACGTATGATATATACATCAAAATTTCCGGAACCAAAGCTGTCCGTGTAGCCACCGATCACGTAGCCACCCGATTGTATCTTGTGAATGGAAATATTCCCCCAGCCCGCAAGGCCTTCGCTGCCGCTGCCTCCATACGTTCTTGTCCATAATGTATTGCCGGATGAATCGGTGCGCACGAGATAAATATCGTTGCCCCCGGCACCTATTACATTCGTATAACCGGCCATCACGTATCCCCCGCCAGCTGCCTGAACAATGGAATACCCTTCCATATCCGTTCCGCCCGTGTACTGTTTCGCCCACAAAAGATTGCCGGCCGATCCCGAGCGCAAGAGGTAAAAAGAATTCGTGTACCGGCCCACTGTAATGTATCCTCCGCCCTGCACTTCTTTTATATTGTTCCCATAGCCGCCACTGTATGCTTTCGACCAGGCCACGTTCCCATTGATATTCGTTTTAATATTATATACCCCGCTTCCGAAACTTTGTGTCTCGGCCGTTAGCACATACCCGCTGTCGCTTGTTTGTTGTACCGACCAGGCCCCGTCAATAGTGCTGCCCCCGTATGTTTTAAAAAATGTGAGCTGCGCATGCAAAGTGCCGCATGCTGCATAAAATACAAATGAGAACGCGAGAAAACATTTCATTCAGCGATGAGCTTGCCCGTTGCAATGACTTTTTCCCCCGATGTTATTTTGTAAAAGTAAATTCCTGGCGGGAGGTCTCCCCGCTGTACCTGCAGTTCGCCATTTACCATTTTTTCGCAGCGCAATTTATTCCCGATCACATCATAGAGTTCAAGCACTGCATCCCTCACCGATGCATCCTTCAAACGTATGCTTGATCTTTCATAGAAAGGATTAGGAAAAACATTTGCACCCGCATCCTTATCGATATCCTCCACACCCATTGCCGACCCCACATTGATATTGTCGATGTAAAGAGCATTTCCGTAACCGCTGTGCCCGCTGAATTTGATGATCACGCTGGGAAGTCCGTTGTAGGCAGAGATATCTACGGTTTCGAAGCGCCACTGGGAGGAGGATGGGGTGAACTGCGTAAGCACATCGGGCGCGGTATTGAGCGTATTCCTGAATTTATGATACAGCGTGGTCCAGGTGAGGCCGCAATCGGTGGATACATCCACGTCAAGCGTATCCACGTAAGTGGAATCATAATCGGCATGTGCCATATCGAAGGTGAGGTAATTGATGCCGCTCAAGGCTGAAAGATCAAGAGGCGGCAATAGCATTTCATCGATGGCCGATGCCTGGGAATTAAAAAAATCAAGTTTGGCGCATCCGTAGGGTGGATTGGTGTAGGCCCCGGTCAAAGACGTCCAGCTCCAGGTGGCATTGTAAACCCCATTTCCCCCGTTATGAATGATCCATGGTGCATTAGTGAGAACATTGGTGGAGAAATTTTCTGCGAAAGGTGCGGGGGCAACATTACCGAAAACATCAGTGGAAAATGATACCATATCATTAACCGCATCCTGGTCGTTGGCTGCATTGGGCATGGATGTGCTGCAGTGCAGAACGTGGTAGCCGGGTGCTAAGATCTGCTGAGGCAGTACCATGCTTGCACTTGCATTTGGCGCCAGGTTCCCGCTCCAGGAAAAACTTTGAACGGGCCCGTTATCCACGATAAAATTCACCAGGCAGGTGTTAAGCGCACTGGTCCCGAAATTGTGAATGACAGCCGAAGGAGAAATGATGCCCGAACACGAGGCCGTTGGAATCCCATTGATGGAAGTGATCCCCGCATCGAGGCTCACCGGGAGCGGGACGCTGTATGCCGACTGCTTCACATCTTTATTCCCATCGTCCTGGATCCAGGCAAGTACTGAAACCTGTCCGAGCGAATAAATGTACACGGGAAGCGGTACCGCAAAGGTGAACGTTTGCGACTGGCTGTTCACCCAACTGTTTGCAATAGAAGTTCCGTTAGCGCCCGGCACCATTTTTCGCACCTGGTAATAAAAATCCGTCATAGGTGTGGTGCTGATGGGTGCATTGAAATGAATGTGTTCTTCTTCTATGGCCACACGCAGTTTTGCATTATTCATGTTCACGCTTTGCGAGCAGACCACATTCACCGTAATAAAGATGGAGTCATTGGCAGGATTGAAATTATGCGTCACATTCATATCGAATGGCGAAGGAATGGCATAAACCGAATCGATGTACTGCTGGTTGATAACGTACGGGAGGACTGAAGCACCTCCATCAGTATAACAGGCCGGCACCGCGTTGCAGCTGTAATACATCACTCGTGCATTAACATCTGTGGCGTCCTGGTTGTACAGCACATCGGGCGAAGGCCAGTTCACTTCAAATTTTGCCGAACGGACCTTTGCCGTATTCTGCAGCAGCAAATTATTAAGCGGCCCATCGTCTACATAACTAGGCGGACACGAAGCCGAGGTAAGCTCTTCGATGAGCGGTAAACGCTGCGATTGTGAAAATGCGCTGTGTGTTACGCACAGCGCAAAAAAGAGAAGAAATTTTTTCATAGGAGTGTGTAAAGGTTAGAAATTGCCACCGGTCATACAATGGCGTATTTGCTCTTTCATTTCCTGGCCCATGTCAATTCCTTAAGAGGCAGGTAAATTTGAAAGCCCAGCTTGATATTTATTTCCCCACGTTCGTCCGTTTCAAGACAAACACGATCGTTGCTCAATTGAGAATTGTGGTGATCATACACAAAATATTTTGACCCATGAACTTTCACCAGTCCCTTGCAGGTGCCTATCCACAGGTCACCGTTCGCATCTTCCTGCATCGAAGTGATGTGTTCATCAGGCAATGCGGAGTTCTCGGTATTAACCGGGATAAAAGCGTAGCCATCGTAACGTAATATTCCCTTTGGAGTGCCAATCCACACTTCGCCATTGCTGCGGCAGTAAATACAGGTGATGTAGTTGGAAGGCAGGGCGGAATTATGCGTTGTGAATCGTACCTGCTTTTTACTTTTTTTATTGACACGGGTGATGCCATGATACGTGCCGGTCCAGGCGTATTGCTTGTCCTGCGCAAAAGCGGTGATAACACTGTCCATGTTCTTCCCCGGCAACGACTGCGAACGCAACGCACCGGAAAAGATAAGTAAAAGAGCGAGGCAAAATACGTAGAGGTGCGAGGGTGACCAGGCCATTTTCCCGCAGTAGGCGATTGCAGGCCGGCAGGACCTGGCCCATATCCTGATGGCCGCTCCATACAGGTGAATGCTGGCTGGGCGAAATGGAACGGACTTACTGTTGCAGCAGTACGGTGCACTCTTGAGTGGGTGAGCAAAAAAAAGCGGTGTACTGATGTAGTAGTTTTCCATGGGATAATGTTGTGTGAATTTGATACAACAAAGCTATCCCACCCCCCAGTACCGCGCAACCGCATGATGATGTAGGGTATGTAGTGCCTATTGCGGACCGGCTCAGATGAGTTTTTCGCGCAGGGCCCTCGACACGGCTTCCGTCATGGAATGCACGTGTAGTTTTTCGTAGATGTTCTTGATGTGAAAACGCACCGTATCGATGCTGATGGAATGTTCGGCAGCGATCATTTTATAGCTCGATCCTTTCGCCAGCGAAGACAGGATCTCTTTTTCGCGCGTACTCAGGTCAACATCCGCGCTTGCAGGAGCATGGTATTGCCTGAACAGGGTGAGCACTTTAGTAGCGATCACGGGAGTCATGGGCGCACCACCCTGCGCTGCGAGTTTTAACGAATCAAGGATCTGCTGGGGAGGAGTGTTCTTAAGCAAATAACCCACCGCACCCGCGCACACCGAGTGGAAAATATTCTGCTCATCGTCAAAAACCGTCTGCATCACCACTTTTATCTCCGGGAAATGTTTTTTCACAAGCGCCACCGCTTCAATACCCGACATGCCCGGCATCCCTATATCCATGATCATCACATCGGGAAAATGTTCTTTGGTCTCCTCCACTATGTTCACCGGGTTTGCGAAAGCCCCGGCTAATTCCAATTCACTATCCGAGCCGATCAATGCAGCGAGGCTTTTACGGAGCGCATGATTGTCCTCGTAAATGGAAACACGTATCTTTTTTTCACCCATGGATCAGCGCTCGAAACGGAACGAAAGGGTGGTGCCTTTCATTTCCTCGGAAAATATATTGAAAATCCCATTCAGCTCCTCTATGCGTTGTTTCATATTCACCAACCCGTTCCCTCCCAGGTTACCGGCCTTTTGCACAAAGCCAACCCCGTCATCTTTCACCTGTACCTGCAATTGCTTTCCATCCTGCTGTACCACTACGAAACAATTACGTGCCTGGGAATATTTCGCCACGTTGTTGATGGCCTCTTTGAGCACGAGGTAAATATTCTTGCGGTGCTGCATGGACATCTTCACCCCATTCACCTCATCGGGAACTTCGAAGTGCAGGCGAATATTTTTCACATCGAACAATTGCTGGGCGAACGTTTGAAGACGCTGCATGATGTTGGTGAAACGATCGTTCTTCGGGTTAATGGCCCAAACGATATCGCTCATATTCTCTATCGCACTGCGCGCGCTCTCGCCTATGCCCGCGAGCAGTTCCACTGCCTCAGGCGCTTTTTGTTCGGCAATGCGCTTCGCCACTTCGCTCGATAAGGAAATACTGCTGAGCGATGAACCGATCTCGTCATGCAGGTCCTGTGAAATTTTATTGCGTATGGCCTGTAGCTTTAAGATCTGCCGCAGGCGCACATAATAAAGCAAAGAGATACCCCCCGCAACAAAAAGAAAACACAGGAAGAAGAACCACCATTTTTTCCAGAAAGGCCCGTCCACGTGCAAATGCAATACACTTTCCTTCCCGGCCCATTCCCCGAAATGGTTTCCTGCTCGCACGCGAAACACATATTCTCCCTCCGGGAGGTTGGTATACTGCGCAAAAGTGCGCTTGCCCGCGTCTATCCAGGCTGGATCGAACCCATCCAGCATATATTGGTACTGCGTGCGCTCGGGGTCAATAAAATCGGGAGCAGTGAATTCAAAGGCGATCGCTTTGTCCTTGTAGGAAAGGAAAACATCCTGCGTATTTTCTGTCACATTATTTTTTATTCCCGAGATGGAATAATCCAGGATGCGCGCTTCGGGGACATGGGGATTCTGCAAAAGACTGTCGGGGTGGAACGCAACAAGAAATTCATCGCAGCCCGAAAATATTTTTCCCGAACGGGTAAGCAAAAAAGGATTATCCTCGAATTGATCGGAAGGCAAGCCATCCGATTGGAACCAGCTCGTGATCTTTCCTGTTTTAAGATCAAAGCGATCCATGCCGTGGGAGGTGCTCACCCATAAATGGCCTTTATGGTCATTTTGAATTCCTACAACGAGGTTGTTCGAAAGCCCGGCCGACACATCATAGGAAGAGAACTTTTTGGTGCGCGGATCGAAACGGTATAAACCTCCCTGCGATGAACCGATCCAGATATTTCCCTCATCATCCAGTTCCATGGAAGCGGTGAAGCCGTTATTATGCCCGGTCTTGTCTGTTTCCAACGTGTACGTCTCCACGGAATTGTCGCTCGTATTCAAGCGGGAGATCGCGGTGGTTTCGATGTGCCCAAACCAAAGCATGCCCTGTGCATCGATGATCCCGCACTCGGGTGATTGTGTTTCGAGCTTGTGAATGGAGTCGTCCTTCGAAAAGTAGGTGTATTGCTTTGTTTTGAAATTGTATTTAAGGAGCCCGTTCTGCCATAACCCGAACCAGTAATCGCCATTTTTATCCTTGCAGATGAAGGTGCAAAACCCGGTGAGGTCATCGTTCACTTCGGGAGGCAACCCTGGAGCGGGTGTAAATTTTCTTGTGCGCGGATCAAAATACCCCAACCCGCCATCGGTGCTCACCATTATCTTCCCTTCATCATAAAATAAATTCCAGGTGTGGTTGTAATCACCCGGCAATTCAAAATGTTCCGTGTGCCCGGTAGCAGGATCGAGGGAATACATCCCGCTCTTCATGGTGCCCATCCACAACATGCCGGTGGTGTCCTCCACCACATCGTAAGGCGATTCGGTGGGAAAGGAATGCTCATCGGCCGGGTTGTTGCGGTAAATACGGAATTGCGTTTGCAGGGGATTTACATAGTCGAGGCCACGTGAAGTTGGAACAAAAACGGTTCCCAGTTCATCACGCAGCAACTGCAGGGTTTCGCCCAAGCTGAGGCTTTGCGGGTTGAAGCGCGCAGGCGCAATAAGGCGGCAATTGCCGTTGCGAAGGTCCATCTCCACTATCCCGCTCAAAACCGTAGCGCCCCAAATCATATGATCGCTCACTTTGCACAGCGAGCGCACCGTGAAAGCCAGCACGCCTTT
>DATDFI010000537.1:0-3704 GCA_036522695.1 Bacteroidia bacterium
CCTGCATCTACTGAAGGGCATGCCGACTGGGCATTTCCCTTTTGAATTCCGGCCATTAAAAAAAACAAACCAAAGAGAAAATATAACTGTTTCATATAACGCATTTTGGGTGGGGCAGTAATGACGGATAGCAAATATAGAGCAAAGCCCTCCTGTTTCCAAATCAACAGACGCAGCAATACTATAACGTTGCCGCTTGCAAAAGGAACATTTTTCAATGCGTATCTTTGCCACCCTTTTGAGATGCCCGTGGATATTTTCAAAAAATACAAACCGCATTACATCAAAACCATTGCGCTGGCCTGGCCGGTCTGCCTCAGCAATTTGGGTTATATGCTGGTGGGCATAGTGGATGCAAAGATGGTTGGAGGTATCAAGGAAAATGCAGCCGGTTACAGCGGAACGCAGGCGCAGGCGGCCGTAGCGCAAGCCAATTGTTTTTATGCTTTGCTCATGGTGCTGGGCATTGGGCTCTCGTACGGGCTCACTCCTTTTATCGCGGCAGCGGATGTATCGGGCGATGTGCGCAAAAAAACACGTGGACTAAAAAATGCATTCCTGCTCAACTTTGTTTCCAATGCGGTGATATTTATCGCGCTTTTTTTCGCTTCTCCCCTGCTCTATTGTTTTAAGCAGGACGAACAGGTGGTGAAACTCGCCATTCCTTTCCTGGATGTGATGATGTTCAGTCTTGTCCCCATGAGTGTTTTTTACACGCTCAAACAATTCACCGAAGGATTGTCGCTCACTAAAATGGCCATGATCATTACACTGGGCGGAAACCTCCTCAATATTTTTCTCAACTGGCTGCTCATCTTCGGGCACTGGGGATTTCCGCAAATGGGATTACAGGGCGCATGCTGGGCCAGCTTTATTGCCCGCGTGGTAATGACGGCCGGGATGTTCGCCTATGTTTTTTATGATAAACGATTTGCAGTGTACTGGGCGGAGTGGAAAAATGTGAAGCTGGATGGAGAAACCTCACGCAGCATTTTCAAAACAGGAATTGCTACGGGACTGCAGTGGGTCTTTGAAGTGGGAGCTTTCAGCGTTGCGGTGCTGATGATGGGCTGGATAAGCGTGGAAGCACAGGCGGCACACCAGGTGGCCATTGCCATTGCCGCCTCAACGTACATGTTCGTAAGCGGGATCAGTGCGGCTGCATCGGTACGCGTGGGCAACCAGGTGGGATTAAAAAACAAAACGGGGATCAGGCGCGCGGCTTTCAGCGGGTTCCATCTCGCGCTCGCATTCATGGCATTAACATCATTTACCCTTTTACTCACGAGGCATTACCTCGCCACTTCGTTCAGTGAAAACGAAAAAGTGATCCCCATTGCCGCATCTTTACTGCTCATCGCTGCCTTTTTCCAGGTGGTTGACGGATTGCAGGCGGTTGCGCTGGGTGTTTTACGCGGGGTGAACGATACCACCATTCCCACTGCGATGACACTTGTTGCATATTGGGTGATCGCGCTGCCGGTAAGTTATTTTTTAAGTGAAAAGGCCGGCTACGGGGCCGAAGGCGTGTGGTGGGGATTATCGATCGGGTTACTCGCTTCAGCCATTATGCTGATCACACGTTTCAATTACATCAGCAAGCGGGTGGTATGAGTTTTCACGTGTGCGGCCAGAAGTACCGGAACTTCTTTTCTCCTTTCTTCACGTACAGGATCGCCAGGAAAGCGCAATCCCATTTCGGATCACCGTATCCAAAAGAAAAAATATAATAGCCTTTGTATTCCGTCCAGCATTTTATTTTTCCCGCCATACCGGGATACAAAATTCCCACGGCATCAAATGCTGAGCGCGGATCATTGATCGCATTTTCACTTTCGTGCGAATAATAGGCCATGTATTCCACTCCGTCATCCACCACATCGATGCAGGACCCCAGCTTCAATACTTCCTGCGGATCTTTCCGCTCGAGGCCGGGAATTGAATTTAAACCCGCTTTGTTCCCACAAGCGCAAAGCAAAACAAAAACGAAAAGGGAAAAATATTTCACGGAAAATATTTAGGAAGAAAAGCTACTTCACCTCCTCCACCGTAAAGCCGACCTTCTTCAGGTCGCTCCAAAAAGTGGGGTAGGATTTTTTCACCACTTCGGGATGCTCGATGAGTACCTTGTTGTATGTACACGCCAGCGCACTGAACGCCATCGCCATGCGGTGGTCATCGTATGTTTTTATGGGTGCTGTTACTTCAGCCGGACTTTCACCGGGTAAGACCTTCGCAGCGTCATCGCTTAAAATTTCAAGATCGGTACCTATCTTAAGCAGTTCATGTTTCAATGCAAGCGCACGATCGGTCTCCTTGATCTTAAGCGTGGACAAACCTTTGCACAGGCAGGGAATTTTATGGAGCGCGCACAGCACCGCTATGGTTTGCGCTATATCGGGGCAATCATTAAAATCAAAACCAAAGCGCTGCGTGGGGATCTCCGCTCCCTTGGTGAGGCGGATCCCATTCTCTACAAATTCGGTCTTCACCCCGAAAAAATTGAACAGGTCGGGCAGCACCGCATCGCCCTGCAAACTCGATTTCTTTAAACCGGTAAGTACCAGGTCCACATCATCGCTCAGCGAAGCCATCGCGTACCAGTAGGATGCCGCGCTCCAGTCGGCCTCTATCTCGTACACGGCCGGCTCTTCTTTGATATAATAATTCTGCGGGCTTACAGAAATGGAATTATCCTGCCATATCCCGGCCACGCCAAAACTCTCCATCACACGCAATGTCATGTTGATGTATGGTTTTGACGCCACTTCGCCTTTAAAATGTATCACCAAACCCAAAGGCAGAACGGGCGCTATCATGAGGAGCGCGGAGATGTACTGGCTGCTCACGCTTCCATCGATCTCGATGGTTCCTCCTTTTATTTCATGGCCGGTGATGCGCACAGGAGGATAACCCTCTTTACCGAGGTATTCGATCTCGGCACCAAGCTGGCGCAATGCCTCCACCAAAATCCTCACAGGCCTTTGTTTCATGCGCTCCGTCCCCGTCAATATCCTTCTTCCTTTGCGTATCGCGTAAAGGGCCATTAAAAAACGCATGGTGGTGCCGGCTGCACCCACATTGAATTCCGATTCCACCAGGATATTATGCGGATCGATGCGTAATGATTCCTGTAACGTTTGGGTGTCCTGCGAGTCGGAAAGATTCAGTATCTCGAATTTATCCTTGCACAACTCACGTATCACGAGCGCACGGTTGCTCTCGCTCTTGGATGAAGTAAGATGAATGCTGCCCTTAAGTGACTTGTCCTTCCTGGAGATCCTGTAGATCATAATTTCAATCGAGCATTTTGACCCGCTCGCGGTAATAACGCAGCGCTTTCCTGATCTCCTCCACCGTGCATTGCCTCCCGGTTTGCACCTCGC
Source organism: Bacteroidia bacterium (assembly GCA_036522695.1). Classification (GTDB taxonomy): domain Bacteria; phylum Bacteroidota; class Bacteroidia; order JADZBD01; family JADZBD01; genus DATDFI01. The sequence continues at coordinate 3,387 of DATDFI010000537.1, forward strand.
CAATCCCGCTCACCAATGTAAAATTGATCTTGCCCCGGCTGTTCTTCTTATCGTGTTTCATCAGCTCCACCAGCCTGTGGTCATCAAATCGTTCAAGTTTTACGGATCTAAAGGTATGCAAGATAAAAGAAGTTATTTCTCCCAGCAAACTTTTATCGAGCCCGCACCTGGTTGCCGAAAGGTAAGCCTCGCACACCATGCCAATGGCCACCGCCTCACCATGCAACAGCTCAGCGCCACCTCCTTCCAGCGACCATGATTCCAGGGCATGGCCAATGGTATGACCGAAGTTGAGCGCTTTACGTATCCCTTTCTCCT
>DATDFI010000538.1:0-3652 GCA_036522695.1 Bacteroidia bacterium
ATAATCGTACCAGCCTGTTCCGTCCGGGGAGATCGCTTTAACAACGCGGTTGTAAATTTTCAAAATAGCCTCCGCATCTTCCCTCGTCAATTCTTTTCCGCTCAGCAAAATGGCATTCATCATCTGCACCGCCTCATACTCCGGCTTAAATGAAGCAGGCTTTGAAGCGTTTTGCGAAAAGTACGCCTCAAACCATCGCATGCGTTTATGGAATTGCTCGGCTGGCATTCCTAAATCACCCTTCGGCTACGCTCAGGGTGACATTTGTGCAACAAATCGTAAATCGTACTTCCAAAATCCTAAATTATTTCACCAGTATCCTCGGCTCAAGCATATCCATTATCGCATACTTCACTCCCTCCCGCCCCAAACCTGAATCCTTCACGCCTCCATAAGGCATATGATCCACACGGAAAGTCGGCACATCATTCAATATTACCCCGCCCGCTTCAATATTATTATGGGCATATTCCATTTCTTTAATGTTATTCGTGAAAACACCGGCCTGCAAACCGAATACCGTATCGTTGATCATTGCCACTGCTTCCCCGAACGTCTTAAATCTTTCTATCGTCACCACCGGTCCGAAAATTTCCTCGGAACAAACTTTCATTTTATTGCTGGTGTTGGTGAGCACCGTGGCTTCGTAATACGTCCCGTTACGCTTGCCTCCACACAAAACCTCCGCACCTTGTTTCACTGCTTCATTCACCCATTCCTCCACCCGTTTCGCATTACCCTCATCTATCATCGCTGATATCTCAGTTGCGCTATCGGCCGGATCGCCCTGCTTCAGTTTTTTTGCAGCCTCCACGAATTTTTGCACGAAAGGATCAAAAATAGTCTCCTCCACAAAAATACGCTGGGCATGTATGCAGATCTGTCCGCTGTATGCAAAGCCTGCCACCAAACATTTTTTCACTGCCGCATGCATATCCGCGCTCTTTGTAACGATCACGCCCGCGTTTCCTCCTAACTCAAGCACTACCTTTTTCTTCCCCGCATTTTTTTTCATCTCCCAACCCACAACAGGTGAACCGGTGAAGGATAAAAGTTTGAAGCGCTCATCCGTGACCAGTTGATTTCCCGTTTTGCGGTCCATAGGTAAAATGGAAACAGCACCTTTGGGCAAAGCCGTTGTATCGATGATCTTCGCCAGTTCGAGTGTTGAGAGCGGGGTGGCCGAAGCCGGCTTCAGGATGATAGAGCAGCCGGCTGCAATGGCAGGAGCAATTTTGTGGACCGCAAGGTTCATCGGGAAATTGAACGGGGCAATGCCCGCCACCAACCCGACAGGGAAATATTTCACGATCCCTTCCTTGTTCTCACCCACCGAAGTCCAGTCGAGCGAAATATATTCCTTAGGCAAACGCTTGCTCTCCTCGGCCGCCACCAAAAAAGTTTGTGCCGCCCGATCAATCTCGCCCAGGGAATAACGCATGGGCTTGCCGGATTCTTTGCAAAGCACCAGGGCCAATCGCTCACGGTCTTTCTTTATCGCTTCGGATATCTCCCGTAATATTTCAAACTTTCTATACGAAGGAAGGGCCTTCATTTCTTCGCGCACCGCCTCCGCACCGGCTATCGCTGCTTCCAGTTCCTTTTCCCCCGCCAGGAAAGTTCTTGCGAAAGCTTTCCCGTCAAATGGATTCACCACATCGAGGCCTTGCGAGGTTTCCGAAAATTTCCCGGCAAAATATATTTTGTACGTTTCCATCAGGATATTTTAAGAGGCCGTTCTTTCTTTAACGCGATAGACCCCGGTCGAGTTCACTGCATCCACAATGCGCTCATACGTGGTTTGCTCATCATCATAATCCAGCATTGCTGTGCCATGCGAAAGATCCACTTCTGCCCGCATCACTCCTTTCACACCACGCAAAGCTTTGGTAACTGTATTCTTGCAATGAGCACAGGTCATGCCTTCTATTTCCAAAACCAATTTTTTATCCGCCATATCTCAAGAATTTACTTTCAAAGGTACAATAAGAGGCGGCAGGTTCATCGCTCCTTCATTTGATTTTACCTCGAATAAAGCTATATTTGTTATCCTTTATCCATCGCCATGAAACGCTTAGCCCCGGTTTTATTTATCTTGCTTTGCTCGCTTCAATTCTCATTCGGGCAGGGCTTCACACGGTTCGATTCCATCCCGGTAACCGTGAACAATAATGCACTCAAATTTCCATGGTGCGGTGGACTCAATTTCCCGCAGATGTACCGCATCGACATGAACGGTGACGGGCTAAAAGATCTTTTTGTTTATGATAAAAGCACCAACAAGCACCGCACTTACCTTAATATTGGCGGCTCCGGTCCCTATCAATACGAATACCATCCCGAATATGAATGGCGTTTCCCAGGTCCTTTTGATAATTGGGTAGCTCTTTATGATTTTAACTGTGACGGGAAAGAAGACATCTTTACTTACAGCAATGGTTTCATCAAAGTGTGGAAGAATGAGTACAGCACGCAAAACGGGTTGACCTTTTCGCCTTACATCAATATTCTTTATGCCACCTATCCTCCTCCCACCAATTACAACAACATCCTGATCAGTTCTCAAACGTACCCCGGGTGGGCCGATGTGGACCATGACGGTGACCTCGACATGCTTGTTTACGGTATTGATGTGGACTGGTACGAGAATATGGCTGAAGAGAATTTCGGTCGCTGCGACACGCTCGTATTCAATTTTGCGGATGACTGCTGGGGAAAATTCGCGAGTTATGGCAACCCGCAGTGGAACACACTTTACTTCAATTACAGTTGTCGCAGTATTGGCAACGGTGATACCACGCAAATGCTGCATGCAGGCCAGTGTATTTTGCCCATCGACCTTGATGGTGACAACGATTATGATGTGCTTATAGGTGATGTGATACAAAACAATATCACTGCGGGCTTCAATGCCGGAACTTCAACGGTGGCCAACATGCAATCGCAGGACACGGCTTTCCCGGTTTATAATGTACCGGTGGCCAGCTTTACCCTTAATGTGCCTTTTTATCTCGACCTGGATAATGATGGCATAAAAGACCTGCAGGTATCTCCTTTCCAGCGAAACGTGAGCGATAATTTCAACAGCGTTTGGTATTACAAAAACCTCGGCACCAATATTTACCCGAATTTCAGCTTTCAAAAACCGGATTACCTGCAGAGTGAGATGATCGAGACCGGTGAAGGTTCTTATCCCGTATTTTTTGATTACGATTTTGACGGGAAAGAAGATCTTATCATCGGCAACTACGGTTATTACAGCCCGCAGGTAGGGAATGGTTTTGCTTCCGATCTTTCACTTTACAAAAATATTGGAACTGCTTCTGCTCCATCCTACCAGTTGGTAACGCGTGATTTTGCACGCATCGATTCGCTGGTCGGGAATCTTTTCATGACCATCAACAATACTTATCCTGCATTCGGTGACCTGGATGGCGACAGCGACCTGGATATGCTGGTGGGAAAGGAAGACGGGAAAATGCTGTACTTCAACAATACGGCCGGTGCAGGCAATCCCTGCCAGTTCGTTTACGTAAATGATTTTTATGATTCACTTGACGTTGGTAATTTTTGCGTACCCCAGCTGATCGATATGGACCGTGACGGGCTTATCGATCTTGTTTGTGGTGAGCGCGGGGGGAAACTGACCTAT
>DATDFI010000539.1:0-11103 GCA_036522695.1 Bacteroidia bacterium
GTAGGTCCCTGCGGACCTGTAGAACCTGTTACACCATTGGCACCGGTAGGACCTTGTGGACCTGTAGCTCCATTCGCACCCGTTGCACCCTGGCAATCCTGGCTGTTCCACTGGTTGTCCCCGTTGATATCCTCGGAAGGATCATTTATTCCGTTCCCGTTAAGATCCCAGCAATTGATGCCGTTGTTTCCGTTTGAGCCGGAAGCTCCAGTAGGGCCGGTTGCTCCTGAAACCTGGCAAAGGGATATCCACTGGCTTGTGGTTGTATTCCAATAGAAATAGCATTCAAAATTCGTATCGTACACGAGAAGACCTTGCGTAGTAGGGCCTGTGGCAATTGCTAATCGCTGGACAGTTGTAACACGGGGAACGAGAATACCCTTATTGGTGGAAAGCACATCGAGGATAGCACTGGGGTTGGGGGTATTTGTCCCGATGCCAACATTATCCTGGGCATATGAATCGATTGAGAAAATACCCCAGGAACTCAACACCAACGCAAACGAATAAATGTACCTGGAAGTATAAATGCCTTTAAGACCCATGATTATTTTTTATTGCTGTTTCGGATTTTTTTCCTTCTGTTTTGAAGAACTATTCAATAAAGGATTCACCGTTTGAACGGAATCCTTTTTAGTTTCCTGTTCATTATTTGCAGGAGCAAAAAAAGGACTCTGTTGTTGAGTTCCGGAATTCGGGTTCTGGACCTTCACAGAAGCATCTTTTTTTGTTCCGGTCTGGTTCCCGGTATTCGGAGAGCCCAGGGGAGAGGACTGCGCGAAAAGGCTTCCTCCTGAAATAACAAGGAAAAATAATAAAGCTTTCTTCATTGGTCAGCAATGGTTAACACACAATGATCTCCTACGTTGGAAAGGGTAGGATCTATTCGTACCTGCCAGGGGCTGGATGACTGAAGACGCGCAACGTACCATTGAATCTTAAAGGTTGTGGAAACATTTGCTGTCACAGATACAGGCCACCCTGAGATCGCGCCATTCCCGCTTGTCGAAACTCCATAAAAATCATCATAGTCGGTAATAAGGAAAGCGGAGTGTGCAACTTCAGCACCCGTGTTTACATTCACCACACGGTAAACAAGAACGCACTGACCTTGCTGAGCAAGGCCGGAACCGTTTGTGAAACGCGCGGTCATTGACGCAAAAACATAAACTGTACTTGAAGTAGGAGTAAAAGTAACCGTCATTCCGGGAATATCAACATAAGAGGTGGAGGTTGTTGATTGAAGAGAACCCAAACTAACCCCTCCAATAAACCGGCCTGGACCTGTAGGACCCGTTGCTCCATTGGTACCGTTAGTACCATTTGTTCCGTTAGTGCCGTTGGCACCTGTGGGCCCGGTCGGCCCAGTAGCTCCGTTGGCACCGTTAGTACCATTTGTTCCATTAGTACCGTTAGCACCGGTTGGTCCGGTCACGCCATTCGTGCCATTGGCTCCTGTGGGTCCGGTCACACCGTTGGTACCATTAGCACCGGTGGGTCCCTGAGCACCTGTCGGTCCGGTGGGACCTATCCCGAATCCAGTTGGACCTGTAACACCATTTGCCCCTGAAGGACCGGTAGGTCCATTGGCACCTGTTGCACCATTGGCACCTGAAGGGCCCTGGGGACCTGTTGGACCTGCGGCACCTTGGGCACCTGCGCAATCCAGTGCATTCCAGGAACCATCGCCATTCACATCTTCAGAAGGATCGTTTAATCCGTTACCATTGGTATCCCAGCAATTTATGCCATTGTTGCCATTGGCTCCAGTAGGACCATTGGCACCGCTTGGTCCTGTGGGCCCTGAAAGCTGGCAAAGAGAAATCCACTGGCTTGTAGTAGTATTCCAATAAAAATAACATTCAAAATTAGTATCGTAAACCAACAAGCCTTGGGTAGTGGGGCCGGTAGCTATTGCTAACCTTTGGGCGGTGGTAACACGCGGTACCAGGATACCCTTATTCGTAGAAAGGACATCCAGGATAGCGCTCGGGTTGGGGGTATTGGTTCCAATACCCACGTTATCCTGTGCTCTTAGGTTCACATTTATTCCGATCGCGAAAAGCAGGACGAGTAAACTTCCTAAACTATTGCGTATTTTCTTTTGCATCATACGTTTACGAATAATAAAACTGGGTTACTTACTGATCTTAGCATTCATTTCTTCCATTAACTTTTGAAGTTCCAGGATTTTCGTATTAAGATCCTGTATCTGGATCTTTTGATCTTCTATCATTTTTTGTTGTTCTTTAATTGCAAGAACAAGATACGGAACAAAACTTGAATAGGAGATACCCTTTGCATCAAGCGTTTTGCGATTCACAGGTGAATTTGGCTTCAGGTTTTTGCCAAGGGAAGTGAGCGTGATCGGTGAAACAATACTACTTCCCGGAAAGATCTTTTCAACATCCTGGGCAATGAAACCTGCCTGGTGTTCCGGGCTTCCGACAAATTCACTATATGTCTCATTAAAATCATATTCAACAGGTTCGAGTTTCAAAATTTTGTCAAGGCCATTGGTAAGGGGGATAATATTCTTTTTAAGCATACCATCCGAAGGAACAAAATACCCCCCGGTCGCAAATACTCTTCCCGAAAAATATCCTGCATAAAAACCTGCACTATTTGTAAAGGGACACTGGGCATAGATCCCGAAGGCAGAATTTGTTTGAGAATTGGTCACGGCATAAACACCATAACCTGTTCCCGTGGTAGGAATGTGCAAACCAAACAAACCGGAATAAGTACCGTAGGTGATCCCCTCATTTGCATTAAAATTATTCACTGCTGAGAGATTGGCTGAAGCCATTGAAACCCCCAGGGTGCTTGCATTTGAAAATTCTATCATGCCGGAATTGTTCAGCGTAGTGGTGCTGTATACATTCAGCTTATCCACATTTATGCCACCGATATTTGAGGTGGAAGGAATAGTGGTTCCTATACCAACAGTAAATGGGGAGACGGAACTTTCAAAGATGGGGGCCTGTGTGCAGGTGGCTGAACTTCCGTTCGACTTAATGATATAATTTGTGGAAAGGCACCCGATCGGACCCGTAGGCCCTGTAGGACCCTGCGCACCGGTATTACCTGTATTTCCTGTCGGGCCGGTTGCACCATTAGTTCCGTTCGTTCCATTCGCCCCTGTAGGACCGGTTGCGCCATTCGCACCATTCGTTCCATTTGCTCCGGTTGGTCCTTGCGGACCCGTTGGACCGGTTGCTCCATTTGCACCATTAGTTCCGTTAGTTCCATTTGCACCGGTAGGGCCTTGGGCGCCTGTAGGACCGGTAGCACCATTTGCACCGTTAGTTCCATTTGCGCCAGTGGGACCGGTTACACCGTTAGTGCCATTAGTTCCGTTCGCACCAGTAGGGCCTTGGGCGCCAGTGGGACCAGTTACACCGTTAGTGCCGTTTGTTCCGTTCGCACCAGTAGGGCCCTGGGCTCCCGTAGGACCTGTTACCCCGTTGGTACCGTTTGTTCCATTCGCACCAGTAGGGCCCTGGGCGCCTGTGGGACCAGTTACACCGTTAGTGCCATTAGTTCCGTTCGCACCAGTAGGGCCTTGGGCTCCCGTAGGTCCCGTTACCCCATTGGTACCGTTTGTTCCGTTCGCACCTGTAGGGCCGGTAACACCATTTGTACCATTTACACCAGTAGGACCCTGGGCTCCTGTAGGACCTGTTACCCCGTTCGTTCCATTAGCGCCTGTTGGTCCCTGGAGGCCGGTAGCACCATTAGAACCGGTGGGCCCCGGATCCCCGGTAGGGCCGGTAGCACCATTCAAACCATTTGTCCCTGTCGGGCCCTGAAGTCCCTGAGGGCCGGTTGGCCCGACAGAACCTTGAGCGCCCTGGCAGTCCAGTGTATTCCATACACCATCTCCATTCACATCTTCGGAAGGATCATTGGTTCCGTTACCGTTGATATCCCAGCAATTAATTCCGCTCGATCCATTTGTGCCTGTAGAGCCATTAGCCCCGGTGGGACCAGTGGGGCCTGAAAGCTGGCACAGGGAAATCCATTGCGAAGAGGTGGAGTTCCAGTAAAAGTAACATTCAAAATTGGTATCGTATACAAGAAGGCCCTGGGTAGTAGGGCCGGTGGCAATCGCCAATCTTTGAGCGGTGGTCACCCGGGGAACAAGAATGCCTTTATTAGTGGAAAGGATATCGAGGATCGCGCTTGGATTAGGAGTATTGGTGCCTATTCCAACGTTATCCTGGGCATTGGAAGTGACGATTCCCATTAATGAGAATATGCCGACCAGGGCCGGCATCATCTTCCCAAAAGAATAAAAATTCTTCATGTGCGGGTGTTAACGGTTTTTAAAGGCAAATATGCTCGTTTCATTAATTGTATGCACAAAGGTAAAACATTAAATGGTCTCGACCAAAACCTTATTTTATAAGGCTAACGTGACCTACATATTGATGCTCAACTCCCATGTTGTCACGGAGGATCACTTTCCAAACATAGACGTCCTCCTGTGATATTTCGTTGCCTCCGTTCACTTTTCCATCCCAACCTTTATTAAAGTCGCCCGTTTGGAAGATCATGTTGCCCCAACGATCGAAGATGTAGAACTGGAAGGACTTGGGATCTCCGTACATGGTCTTGGGCATGAAAATATCATTGAAGCCGTCACCATTCGGAGTAAAGGCATTAGGCATGTAGAACGTATACTCAGGAAGGATCACTACAACATCCGAATCGAGAGCAGTACAACCGAATTGGTTACTTACCGCCAGATAAACAATGTAAGTTCCCGTGTCAGTATAAGTATACTGGGGATTCTGCAGGTTGGAAGTCGCCTGCGGATCATTGGAGTTAAAGGTCCAGGTCCAGGTGCTGGCCCCAACTGAAAGATCAGTGAACTCAACCGTTCCATTCAATGAAGTGGTTGGGTTGGGTGATGCGGAAAAGTCAGCTACAGGATTGGGATTAACAGTGATCATATTCGGATTTGTGAATGATGCGGTACAACCATTCGTACCGGTAACCGAAAGTGTTACTGCATACGATCCGGGTGTAACAAAACATACGTTGCCGGGATTCTGTTGGTTTGATGCAGAAGGATTTCCTCCGGCAAATGTCCATGACCACGCACTTGTATTTTGAGTAGTGTTGGAAAAGTTCACACACAATGGCGCACACCCGCTTGAATTATCAACAGTGAATGTAACGGTGGGCGGGGTTTGAACGTTCACGGTAACAGTTGCAGTATCCACCGGGGAACAGCCATCCGATGCGGTAACAGTATAGGTAGTGGTGACAGAGGGGCAGACCTGCACATTCGAGCCGGTCATGTTACCGGGCATCCACACATAAGTGTATGGTCCGCCATTTCCGCCAAGAGCCTGCGCGCTGATGTTCGCACATACACCAGGACAAACCGAAGTTGCACCGTTAGCAGCTACAGTAAGTGCCGGAGAAACAGTAACCGTAACCGTTTGAGGAGCGGACGAACAGCTATTTCCATCATAAGCGGTTACCGTATATTGAGTTGTTGCCGTAGGGCACACTTGTACGCTTGAGCCGGTAAGGTTCCCGGGCATCCACGAATAAGTGTAAACGTTGTTTCCACCTGTAGCAGATGCTGTAATGGTGGTGCATTGGCTGAGGCAGATCGTAACAGATGAAGAAGGAGTTACAACAACCTGCTGCGGTTGAGTGATCGTAAATACAGCAGTGTCGGAACAACCGTTCGCATCGATTACTGTACAGGTATAAGTGCCGCTGCACAATGCGCTGGCTGACGAATTAGTTCCACCGCTGGGCTGCCAGTTATAAGTGAAAGGAGCAGTGCCACCAGCCACATTTACGGTTGCAGTTCCATCACAGGAGTTGAAGCAGGTTGAATTTGTTACCGATTGTGCACTTGCCGTTACACCGGGGTTGTTGCCAACCACAACAGTTGTTTGAGAGGTACAGTTGTTGAAATCGGTAACCAATACGGTATATGTGCCCGGAACAAGTCCAGATGCGCAAGTGGTTGTTTGACCACCCGGAGACCAAGCATAAGTGTAAGGAGCAGTTCCCCCATTCACATTTACGCATGCCTGCCCGCTGGCCTGGTTGCAACTTGCATTGGTCGAATTAGTATTGAGTACCATTGAAGCCGGACTATTCACGTGTGCAGTATCCTGGATGGTGCAGCCCATGGCATCGGTTACATAAACGGTATAGATACCCGCGCACAAGCCGGTGGCTGAAGCATTGCTTCCGCCATTAGGTGCCCATGAATATGTAAAGGGTTGTGTTCCTCCACCGGGAATGCAAACAGCCTGGCCATTGCAGTTGCCATTACATGTAGTATTGAAGCCGGCCGTGGCAATGGTGATCTGCGGATCTACATTTATCGTGATCTGGTCGTTGCCCTGGCAGCCTTGCGCAGTTGTTACATAAACAGTATAGGTAGTGGTTGCAGTAGGCGATGCAACCGGGTTATTTACGTTCGGATTGCTCAAACCCGTTGCAGGAGCCCAGGAGTAGATCGTACCGCCTGAGGCATTGAGTTGTGTATTTGAACCATAACAAAGATTCACATCAGGCCCCGCATTTGCATTTGCCATAGGAGTAACTGTAACCGTTACCGTTCCCTGGCCCTGGCAGGTTCCGTTGGAAACATAGCAAGTGTACGTTGTGGTTGTGGTCGGGCTGGCTGTAGGGTTAGAGCAGGTAGTACAGCTAAGATTGTTGGCAGGCACCCATGACCATGAAGTGGCACCGGTTGCCGTTGCACTCAGCGGAGTATTGCCTCCAAGACAAATACTTGCATTAGGGCTCATGGTAACAGCAAGCGAAGAAACGTTCACTACCACCTGGTCGGTAACACTCACCGTTGTGTTATTGCAATTGGTGTAAACTACCTGTGCAGTATAAGTAGTGGTAGTGGTAGGGCAAACGTTGATGCTTGCCGTATTTCCAACTACGTTATTATTTCCATCAAGCCATGTGACAGCAGTAGTGGAAGCGCCAGAAGGAGTGTAGCGTTTTGCATCGTTTGTTGCGGTCCATTGCGTAGGATAGTTGCGGCCTGGAACTACGTATGCAACAGTACCTGTTGCATTGTGGAGAGCCTGTATAGCATAGCCGCCATTCCATGTTGAACAAAGCGGTTTGCTTTGCAGGAAATTATCGATGATGTTGGTTGTTTCGTAAAGGCAAATTTGCTGTGTTGCAGGAGTGCCGCAATAGTACATGGCGCAACCGTTCCAGGACACTACCCACCTGCGGCAGGGAGCTGTGCCGTAAGTTTGATATTTAATGGTCCCGCTCACAGGAGGCTGAAGGTCCTGCCAGGGGGTCATGATCGTGTTCATCGGATCCGATGAACTGGGAACCGCTGCACCGATAGGCCACTGACAATACCCGTTGGCGGGAGTTAGATTGAAAGAGATCAAACCGTTCGAACCAATGAGACACTGGGTGTAAGCAGTGCCCATGAAGCAAAATGTAAAGGGGAGATTGATCACACCTGAAAACTGGTCATCAGAAAGCACTACAGCCGTTCCGGTAGTGTAGGGATCCGGTGCGTATGGAATGGTGGAGATCGTGTAGTTAGAGGTGGTGTTTGATTGCAGGTAAGTTGCAGTTAACGTAGTGCAGTTAGGAGCACAAATGGTCACATCGGGACCCGCGTTCACCCAGGGACAAGTGGTGGATTGGCCTTTAGCGATGAAGCTTAATGCCGTTACAAACAGCGCGCTGAAAATTATTTTTATGGAAGCTCTCATTTGCGTGGACAAATATTTTGTTATTTTGCGTCAACCGATTGGTGAGGATGAGCGTCTTAGAGTTGTGATGAAGACCCTTGTTGAGAGTGCAAAGTTGCACAAAAGCAGGTCTTGAATGTTCTAAATCAGACGAGTTTCTAATTTCGCCCGACCAAACGTCTTTTTCATATGATAAAAAAAATCACATCTTGGTTCGAAAAGCGTGCTTTCGGGGTATGTACCTGGTGGGGAGAAAAGCTGGGGATCAACCCCACACGCATCCGTATGTATTTTATTTATCTTTCTTTTTTCACCGTTGGCTCCCCGGTGATCATTTATTTCTTCATGGCATTCATTCTTGAACACAAAGAATATTTCAAACCGCGCAAATACAAGAGGCGCAGTGTTTGGGATATTTAACCTTTCCCGCTTTGTTCCGGCTTCTCCGCTTTCCCAAGATCTACATCCCGCTATTGCTGTTGTTCCTGATCGTGCTGATCGGTGTTGTGGGTTTTATGCTGATTGAGCATTATAACCTGCTGGATGCATTTTACATGACCATCATTACAGTGGCCACGGTGGGTTTCAACGAGGTTCATCCATTGTCGGAAGCAGGTCGCGTGTTCACTTCATTCCTCATCATTACAAGTTTTGGTACATTTGCCTACGCAGTAAGTTCCATCACCAAGTACATCGTTGACGGTGAATTCAATCTCTACTTTAAGAACCTACAGGTGAACCAGGCCATTGAGAAACTCGACAACCATGTGATCATTTGCGGTTATGGCCGCAACGGGCGGCAGGCTGCGCATGTGCTGAAAAATCACAACCAGCGTTTTGTAGTGATCGAGAGCAAGAAGACAGTGGTGAATACATTAACGCATAAATTCAAGGACCTTATTGTGGAAGGCGATGCCACGCAGGATGAAGTTTTGGAAAAAGCGGGGATAGGACGCGCGCGCGCATTGATCACCACGCTGCCGGAGGATGCCGACAATCTTTTCATTGTACTTTCAGCGCGTTCGCTGAATGCGAAACTTTTTATCATCAGCCGTGCTTCGGATGACAACTCGGATAAAAAACTGAAAACTGCAGGAGCAAATAACGTGATCATGCCCGATCGTGTGGGCGGTGCTCACATGGCCTCCCTGGTTTTGAAACCGGATGTGATGGAATTTTTGGATTTCATCACGGGGCAGGGGACTGACAATATAAAACTGGAAGAGATCACCTTTGATAACCTCCGTGAAGAATTCCGCAATAAGAGCATGCGCGACCTGGAGATCCGCAATAAATCGGGTGCGAATATCATAGGGTTCAAAACTGCGAACGGGGAGTACATCGTGAATCCATCACCCGACACCAAAATGATACACGATGCAAAATTGTTCGTGTTGGGTACCACGGAGCAGATCCATAAGCTGAAGGAATTGCTTTCCTAAACCCATGAGAGGAACCCTGCTTTTCTTACTTGTTCTGCCATGTTTTTGCTTTTCTCAAAACGATACAGTAAAAGTTAAGAAGGAATGCGCTGTTTGCGGAAGTTGGGATCACATTTACAATGATGACGCGCACAAAGGTGATGTGATTGAAAAGAGGATCGTGTTCTATGCTGATGGAAGTGGCGAGTGGTATGAAAGTCCGGAAGGGAAACCTTACCGGTTAAAATGGAAACTGCAACCCGGTTCCTTGCAATTGGTATTTGATAATGAAGAAGGGCAAATCACTCAGCATAAAGTTTATACAATGAAAACCAGCGTAAGGGGGGATTCGTTGTACCTGGATGTGCCCGAGAAAGGGATGATGTTGTTTCACAGAAAAAAATAATAAGCTGAAAAAGATCCTCGTGACCGGTTCCAATGGTTTGCTCGGGCAAAAGCTCGTGTATAAACTACGCGGGCGGAAAGATGTGCAGCTGATCGCCAGTTCGAGAGGGGAGAACCGTTTGATAAAAAAGGACGGTTATGAATACGAACCGCTCGATATTACCGATGAGAAAGAAGTGCATCGCGTTTTTGCGAAACATAAACCCGATGTGATCATTAACGCAGCGGCCATGACGAATGTGGATGCCTGTGAAACAAGAAGGGAAGAAGCGAAGGCGCAAAATGTGGATGCACTGAGATACATGGTAAGTGCGATAGAAGATCCGAAAAATAAAATGCAGGATTGCCATTTTATTCACGTTTCAACAGATTTTATTTTTGACGGCACCAAAGGAAGCGAATACACCGAAGAAGATGAACCGAATCCGCAAAGCTATTATGCGCGTACGAAATTAGAAGGCGAGAACATTGTACGCGCCTCAAAAATAAAATGGTCCATTGCACGCACTATCATTGTTTACGGTGTGGTGGATAACATGAGCCGCAGCAATATCGTGTTGTGGGTAAAGAATTCGCTGGAGAAAGGACAACAAATCAATGTGATCACCGACCAGTTCCGCTCACCCACACTTGCGGAGGATCTTGCGGATGGATGCATTGCGATTGCCGATAAGAGTGCAACCGGGATCTTTAATTTGAGCGGGCCGCAAACTTTTTCCATCTGGGAACTGGCGGAGATGATCTGCGACTTCTGGAAACTGGACCGCTCGCTGATGAAGCCGGTGACGAGCGAGCAGCTTGATCAGCCCGCCAAACGGCCCTTGCGCACGGGCTTTGTTTTGGATAAAGCAAGAAGAGTGCTCGGGTATCATCCACATACGTTCAGTGAAGGATTGAAAATTGTGGACGAGCAGATAAAGAAGATACAGGATAAAATTTAACTCCATTCCGGTCTCAGATCCTGATCCCGATCACGAGTATATCATCCACCTGCTCCAGTTCCCCCTTCCATTTTTCCAATTCATGCTGAAGATCTTTTTCCTGCTCGCTCATGGGCGATCCTTCCATGTTGATCAGTAACTGCTGAAGTTGTTTGTATTTGAATTTTTTTCCCTTTGGCCCACCGAACTGGTCGGCATAGCCATCGGTGAAAATATAAATGCGATCGCCTTTCTGGAGCGGGACCTTTTGAAGCGTGAAAGGGTCCTGCCGGCCGGTTTGCACACCTATAGGTTGTTTATCGCCTGCAAATTCTTTCAGTTCCCCATTGCGGAAAAGCCACAAGGGATTATTGGCGCCCGAGAATTCGAGCATCATTTGTTTTTCATCAAAGGCACAGAGCGCAATATCCATCCCATCCTTGTTCTCGCCCTCGGCCCCGGTCTGCCGCATGGACTTCACCACGTTATTGCGCAGGTGATCAAGGACCGTATGGGGTTCAACAATGCCACGCTCGTTAACGATCTCGTTGAGGAAAGCATTGCCGATCATGCTCATGAAAGCGCCCGGCACACCGTGGCCCGTGCAATCAACGGCAGCGATCAGTTTTCTTTCATTCT
>DATDFI010000540.1:0-13501 GCA_036522695.1 Bacteroidia bacterium
ATCCTTTTTTGCATCCACCGATTCGAGGAAAAGCAACTGCGCCTGGATGATATTTGCAACCTGGTCGTTAATGCCGGTCCCGAGAAAAATAATGCGGTCCATCATCAAACGCGAGAATACATCCATCTGGGCCACGTTCAACTGGCGCTCTTCGATGATGTAAGGGGTCAATGAAGATTGGTAGTCATGTAAAGTATGAGAGCTGATGCCCATGTGTTTCACGGCATATTTCTTGAATTCATCTTTAGGATACATAAAAATATTTTTGAGGGTTTAACGCTTGAATGTTAAAGTTAGCAAAAAATCATTTGCTGAAAAAATCATCGTAATTCACTTCCTTTTTGGTAATGGTGAACGTGCTTTTGAAAATATCCATCAGGCGCTGATCGTACATCTGGTCGTAAATGCGCTTGGCTTCCTCCTCCTTCGCCAGTACTTTATTAGCGGTTTCGGTAAGCTCTTTGTCTTCCATATCGGTGCGGCCGTACTGCGCGAACTGCTTGCGCAGTAATTCTTTTACGTACTCCACCACTTCCTCGTGCGACACTTTCACCTGGCGATCCTTAAGGATCTTATTCTCGATGAGCTGCCACTTGAGCTGGTCGGAATAATAAGGGTATTCCTGTTCAAGCTGTTCTTTGCTCAAGGGCTTCTCATTGGTAGCGAGCAGCCAGCGTTTCAAAAAGTCATCCGGCAGGGTGATCTTAACCTTGTCCATCAGGCCTTTCACCACCGCAGTCTTGAATTTTTTTTCACTATCGTTAACGAACATGCGCTCCAGCTCCTCTTTCACTTTATTCCGGAACTCCTCTTCGCTCTTCACCGCTCCTTCGCCATAAACTTTATCAAAAAACTCCTGGTCCATTTCAGAGGGAGTAAGGCGGCTGATCTCTTTCAGCGTAAATTGAAAATCGCTCGATCCGAGTTTCGCTTTGTCGACCTGCAGAAGCCCGGTGATGTATTCGGCATCCCCGGAGAGCGCTGAAGACTTCAGTATCACCTTATCACCCGCTTTCAAACCGGTGAGCACTTTTTGCAGCTCTTCGCCTTTTATCTTTTCAGTGAAAACGGAAACGGTTTTAAAAACACCTCCCGGAAGGATCTGCCCGTTGGCATCCAGCTCCACGAAGTCACCGTTCAGCAGGTCTTCCATAGCCGAAGTTTCGGGATGGATGATCTTGCCATAGCGCTTGGCAATATCATTCACATATTTATCGATGAGCTTATCATCCACCTTCACCGTTTCATAATCAAATTTATCTTTTGCGGAGAGCTCCACTTCAAACTGGGGCGCGAGCCCGAGCTCATAGCTGAACTCGAACTCCTGCTGCGTTTCAAAATCCACTTTATCATCTTTGGAAGGAAGCGGGTTGCCCAGCATCTCGATATTATTATCGCGGATATAATTATAGAGCGAATCGTTCAGGAGTTTGTTCAATTCATCGGCAAGGATGGATTTGCCATACATCTTTTTCACCATCCCCACAGGCACCATGCCCGGGCGGAAACCCGGCATCTGTACTTTTTTGCGGTATTCCTTGATGGTCTGGTCCACTTTGGCCTGGTAATCCTCCGGGCCTACTTTCACTTTAATGACCGCGTTGAGCTGGTCGATGTTTTCTTTGATAATGTTCATTTGCTTAAATTTTAACAAAAGCCTTCTACGCTAAAGCTTTGAAGGCTAAAAAGGAACGCGAATTTAAGGAATTTTTGGGTTCGGGAAACGTACCGGGCATACCCGCAGGCATGAAGGGCCCTTCTTTTCCATCCCTTAGCGATTTAAAGCCGTGCAAGCCTTTGGCGGAGACTAAATTTATACGGAGAAAAAGCCATTAAAATGAAGAACTATTTGACATGGGTCGCAGCCATTTGCATCGGTCTTGCCGGAAATGCGGGGGCACAAACGGTAAAAAGTGAAAAAGGAACGGTTTCTTTTTATTCCACAGCCCCTTTGGAAAACATCGATGCCACCAGCCAGGACCTTGTTTCCGTACTCGATGCATCAACGGGCGAGATCGTTTTTTCCGTAGCGATGAAAAGCCTGGCATTCAAGAATAAAAAAATGCAGGAAGATTTCAATGAGAATTTCATGGAAAGTGAGAAGTATCCCAAAGCTTCGTATAAAGGAAAGATCAATGAAAAGATCGATCTCTCGAAGGATGGCAACTATAAGGTGACTTCAACAGGCACCTTAACCATTCACGGTGTATCCAAACAAAGAACCGACACCACAACATTAGTAGTGAAGAACGGGAAAGCTACGTTAAAGGGACAATTTTGGGTGCACGTGGCCGACTATCAAATTAAAATCCCCACTATCGTATTTTATCACATTGCAGAGAATGTGAAGGTAACTTTCGAGACCATTTATCCCGCAGAGGGAGAACAACAGGGAATAGGGCATAAGGGGAAGTGAGAGCTTGGATCCTGTTTTAAAATATTGGCCAATTCAAACTACATCCGTCCTTGATTAAATTTATATTTGCGCCCTGTAATGCGGATGTGGCGTAACTGGCAGCCGCGCCAGACTTAGGATCTGGTGCCGAAAGGCGTGGGGGTTCGAGTCCCTTCATCCGCACGGACTGATCAACGCAGGCAAAGCGCGGACTTTAAGCGAATAAAAAAGAAAGCATTTTCAGCTTTCTTTTTTTATGAGCGAAAAGGACGCAGCACCGCGATAGCGGGGCCTGTGTTGATCCACTGAAGGGCAAAAAAGGAAAGCTCCCGCTTTCCTTTTTTCTATATCTGCCCTCATTCCAAAATACATTTTAACCTCCCTGCTCCTTCTTCTTCTCCTCATTTTCCTTCTGTTGCTTCTTCATTTCCTTACGCTGCTTGCGGTCGGCCTTGCGCTTTTCACGCGTCTGCTTCCGTTTTAAGTGTTTTTGTTTATCGTAGGGCACAGCGTACACGATGCCTGTATTGAAACCAAAACGCACCGGCTGGTAAGGCATTACGGTCTCTCCCTTTTGTGCGGGCGTGAGCGAGATCACCAGGGACGGCTCGAGGTGAAAACGAACAGAATGTTTATCGCCAATGTAATAATCCCATACCCCGCTTACCACCAGGTTGCTGCGGAGCTTATTGAAATCAGCAGGGAATAAAGTATACATCATAATATCCTGGGGAGTGGGCGAACCGAATGCGATCACCGTGTTCTCGAGCGAATTGAAAATATCCCCGCGATAACCGATCTTGAAAGCAGTGTGGTAATTGTAATTCCCTCCTGTAAAGCCTATCGAAACCGGGACGCTGATGTAATGGGGGTTGAGCAAGGAAAATATTTTTCCATACTGCCCCTGGGTCCCGAAAACTCCCTCCACCTGGTAAACATATTTATCCGACAAAGAAAAAACACCACTCTCTAAAAAAAACTTTCCGCTGGCAGCATTGGCGGTTGCGCTGAGTCCATAAAAAAAAGAATACAAGTGGCGGTAGGCTTCCGGCCTGAAAGAAAAAATATCCTTCGAGGTGTTGAAGGCAAAAAGGTCCTGGCCGTAGATGAAACCCAGCTGCACTCCATAGTTTTTTCTGTTGGAGCCCGATCTCCTGCCCCAGCCATCATAAGTTGGTTGTATAAGTGCCAATTCCTCCGGGGAAAGGCCCGAACGTTTCTGCCATTCTGCCAATTCTGAAACATTCATATCTTTCACATAGTCGTAAAGGTTTTGTTGTGCGAGATAATACGCCAGCTTTTTTTCCCCCGACCTCACCAGGAGGTTTCCCACCGCACAAACGCCCCCATCGCGATCGATGAAACAGGGCCTGCGCTCTTCATGATCGTAATTCACCGGAAAGTTACCGGCCATGATATAAACATGAAATTCATCCAGGTTACGTTCTCGTGCTTCCAGCAGTTCAGCGCTCAACCCGCTCACATCCCTCCCGCGCAGGAATTGCTCCACCAGGATAAGATCGGTCGAGATCAGCGACTGGTCGTCAGGGAAAGAAACCTGTACGGCCCACGCACCTTCTTCTTTGATGTACCTGGACCAATTACCGTTGATGTTAACCAGGTGATGATACAGGGAATGTTTTCCGAGGTACGTTTCATCCGCACGGATCCACGCAGACACCAAAAGAGAGAATGCAATAACAAGATTTCGTTTCATGCTTCCTTTTTTAATAATAACACAACGAGGTTACAATATGCGACAAAAAACGGGCCCCCGCAAAACGAAATGTTTATTTTTACCCGGGTAACATCATGAAATTTCTCACCGGGTATCTTTCACTTTTCCTGCTTGCCGCTGCATTGGTTTCGTGCGCCCCGCGTAATAAAGTGCCTTATGAACAATTGAACAAGCTTACACTCCTTCAAAAATTTTACCAGGACAAGGAAACGCTTTACCGGGACAATAAATTCGCTGTTCGATTTCTCGATCTGCATGCCGGTGAAACACTGGCCGATATCGGGGCGTTTGACGGCATATGGGATGGCATTTATTCTGTATTCACGGATTCTGTCACTTTTTACATCGAAGACATTACCGATAAAGGATTTGGGCGCAATGATTCCATTATGGCGTATTGCCAAAAACTCAGGGGGCTTCCTTCTCATAGTAAAGTGATCAAAGTGCTGGGCAATGAAACCTCCACCAACCTCCCGTCCTCCTCCTTTGACAAAGTGATCTGCAATGAAAGCTTCCATCATTTCGGTCAGCCCGTGCTGATGCTTGCGGAGATAAAACGTATGCTCAAACCCGGAGGTTCTTTATTCATCCGCGATTCTTTAAAGAGAAGATGGAGAAAACAAAGTCATTTTCATTATTCTAAAAAAGAAATGATATGCCTTGTTGAACAAAATGGTTTTATATTGAAGCGTGACGTGTCGCAGAGGCATATGGCCCTGCTCGAATTCAGCATGAAATGATTTGATAACTTTGGTGTATGCTTACCATCGATCCCAAACAGGTAAAAACATCGGAGCTGCACAGCTATTTGCTGGGTGCCGTGGCTCCGCGACCTATCGCTTTCGCGAGTACTATTGATAAAAATGGAAACCCGAACCTGAGCCCGTTCAGCTTTTTCAATGTGTTCAGCGCAAAGCCGCCCATTGCTGTTTTTTCACCCGCGCGCAGCGGCCGCACCGGTGCTACCAAAAATACTTTCGACAATGTGAAGGAAGTTCCCGAGGTGGTGATCAACGTGGTTAATTACGACCTGGTGCAGCAGGCCTCCCTCTCCAGCACTGAATATCCAAAAGGTGTGGATGAATTCATCAAAGCGGGACTCACTCCCATCGCTTCAGAAAGGATCAAACCTTTTCGCGTGAAAGAATCGCCTGTGCAAATGGAATGCAAGGTGATAAACATCATCGAACTGGGGCAGGAAGGCGGGGCCGGCAACCTTGTTATTTGCGAAGTACTGCTCATGCATGTGGATGAAAAGATACTGGATGCGAATAAAAATATTGATCCCGATAAAATTGACCTGGTGGCGCGCATGGGTGGCAATTATTATTGCCGCGCATCGGGCAATGCGGTGTTTGAAGTGGCCAAACCTTTGCTTACGCGGGGGATCGGGGTGGACCAGCTCCCGGCTGCTATCCGCAACAGTAAGATCCTGAGCGGTAACAACCTGGGCCAGCTGGGAAATGTAGAGAAACTGCCCGAGGCTGCCGTGGTGGAGCATTACAAAAGTAACCTGGAGGAAATTTTTAACAATTACGGGAAGGACAAAGCGGAGCTGGAAAAACAGCTCCATTTAAGGGCTAAAGAATTGTTAGAAAAAGGTAATGTGGAAGATGCGTGGAAAACCTTACTTTCGTTGAACTAAATTCATCTTTATCAATAAATATAAAAGCTATTACCATGGACATTACAGGAACACTAAAGGTTAAATCGGAGACGCAACAGATCAAGGACACGTTCAAGAAGAGGGAATTCGTGATCACCGATAATTCATCGCAATATCCCCAGCACATACAATTTGAACTCACGCAGGACAAATGCTCCCTGCTCGACAATTACCAGGTTGGGCAAGAGATAAAAGTATATTTTAACCTGCGCGGCCGTGAGTGGACCGACCGCGAAGGGAAAGTGCGCTACTTCAATTCCCTACAAGCCTGGAAACTGGAGAATGCGGGGGGTGGAAGCAGCAATAGCAATTCTTCTTCATCCAGTAACAAATCATCCAACGAGCCGCCTATGGAAACTTTTTCTTCCAAGTCGGAGAACGATGATCTTCCATTCTAAACTTATTGATCGCTCAAAAGAAAAAGGCTTCCGCGAGGAGGCCTTTTTTATTATGCATATGAAAGAAGGGCAATAAAAAAGAGATAAGAGCGGATGCTCCTATCCCTTTTGTATACGGATAGAACGGAACGAAGAGAGACTACTCTTCGATCTCGATCATCTTGAAAGGCACGTTGATGATGGCCTGGTAATCTTCACCGGCTTCGAGCATATCCTCATCATCCTGCTCATAATACCAGTTGATGGTGATCTGGCTTCCGCCTTTGT
The DNA here is from genome assembly GCA_036522695.1 of Bacteroidia bacterium. Classification (GTDB taxonomy): domain Bacteria; phylum Bacteroidota; class Bacteroidia; order JADZBD01; family JADZBD01; genus DATDFI01. The sequence continues at coordinate 6,465 of DATDFI010000540.1, forward strand.
GGATCGCTTCCAGTTTCTTGAACACATCAAGGATACACTTTGACGAGCTGGTGTTGAAATACTCCAACTGGATATTCACATTGGTCGCGCTTTGCGGCTTCCCTGCATATTTTTCTAACGCCTCCACCAGCGGCTTGTAAAACTCAATGGAGTTTTCCGGGATCGAACGACCTTTGATCTCAAGACTTCCGGTATTGATATCAAAGTTGATCGTTGGTGTTTTGGGTGTTCCTTCAATGGCTAACTTTTCCATACTGTTGATTTTTATTGAACGATTTTAATATTTAAACTGAAAAACGAATACTTATTATCTACGGGCATAAAGTTGTAATTGAGCTTTTGTCCTGATTTGCGCGCGATATCGATCATGCCCAGTCCTCCACCTCCCTTTTGCGACATCTCACCGTTATTCAAAACCTGCTTGTAATATTCTTTCAACTGGTCCTTGTCCAGCTTGTTGATCTCGTCCAGCCTTCCCTTCAATCCCTCCACGTTCTCGGCACGTATATAATTGCCTGTAATTATATTGTACTCCTGGTCCACACGGCCGATCATGAAAATGGCAGAACGGGTTTTGTCGCCAATGGCCGAAGCATCTACTTCGTCCATGTGGTGGTAGAGGTTTTGCAAACACTCCACCAGCACATTATATACTTTCTTCTTGATCTTAGGCTCTTCCTGTAAATTGTCGAGCTTGGATTCCATGATCTGCAGAATAGATGTAAGCAGCTCGGAGGTGATGTCGCCCTTGAACGACAACATGATATTGTTCCGCTCCATCTTATCGTAGAAATCGTAAATATCCAGCATAAAAATAAATTAAAGCGACAAAAATAGAATTTTTACAGCCTTAAAACGCTTAGATCAAATTTTTAAAATCTTCCAAATATACAAATTCAGGTCAAATACGCTACTTTTTGAAAATATTTTTTGCCTCTCTTTACAAGCATAAAAAAAGCCCCCGGGAACGGGGGCTTTTTACTCTGAAAAATGAGGCTATAACAGCGTAAATGTAAAGGTGCTGTTCTTGATCTTGAGTGTGGCTTTGTTATCGCAGGTGCCATTGCCGAAATCAACCGTGCGTGTCTCTTTTCCATCCGGGATAACTTCAAAAATCCCTTTGGTGATGTAACGGCAATTACCGCGCTTTTCAATAGGTGTGATCACGTTCACCCGGAACGTAACGCCATTACGATCGGTGCCGTCCGCATTCCCGGTAAAAGTGAACACATCATCGGTAGGATCATTGAGCGTATTGTAACCCGCTGTCCAGGTCATGCTGCGGTTGCAATTGTAAAGGATCTCCCAGGGTGTGCCTGAATTTTTGCTGCACTTACCATTGGTCATGGTTTGCGTGAAGGTGCGTGTAGCGGTATTTTTTGTGATGGCTAATGTCCCTTCAAAGTGAACTCCATTCACATAATAATTTTCGAGGTACATGGTCATTGTAGGATTGTTGGAATCCCATGCCGTATCGAACACGCAGCGAATGGTACCACTCCTGGTCTTTCCATCAGGACACTGGCAATTGCTGCCGTACTTGATATACATGGTAACGGGGTAACCGTCCAGGGTATCAGCCGGATCGATGGAATCCATAGGACAACCCGTACTGAGGGAGCTCGGCATCATGCGATTGCCGTTCACGCCCGGGTCATCGATGGCAATACTGTTGGCCGCAGGCATCACCCGGTTAAATTCACCTTCGCAAAGGCTGTTATCGGTGGCGGTGGTGGTATCCGTGTCGGGAGTTTCCTTTTTACAGGAAATCACCGAAAAAGCAATGACAGCGGAGAAAAATAATGCAGGTAGAAAGATCCGTTTCATAGGATATGTGTTGTGTTCGGTTTATAAGACGCAGAAATGTGCTGAAAGGTTTACTGTGAAGAGCAAATATATTAAAAGCAGGGAAATGACCTAAAAACTCAAAACCGCATGCCAGTCACAAGGATATCGCTGATCCCCAAGAAAAATCGGGATCCACTCAAAAGCGTATGCCAATCACAAGAATATCGTCAACCTGCTGGTAAGTACCCCTCCACCCCTCGATGGTCTCATCCATCATTTTTTCCTGCCCGTTCATATCCATTTGCTGCATACCCAGGATGAGTTCATCCATCCGCTTCACCATGAATTTTTTTCCTTTCGGGCCACCGAACTGGTCGGCATAACCATCCGAGAAAAGGTAGATGGTATCGCCCGGCTGCATGATGCGGGTATGACTCCTGAAATTACGTTCGTTATCCATTTGCTTACCACCGATAGGGAACTTGTTGCCTTCTACTTTTTCAAGCATCCCGTTGCTTACGATAAGCATGGGACGGTACGCTCCCGCAAACTTCACTTCCCTCGTGGTGGTATCGATAGTACACAATGCCACGTCCATCCCATCGCTCGTTTCGATCTCGTTACTGCCCTGCTTGAGTGAATTCTGCACACCCAGGTTCAACGCATTCAATATTTCACCCGGCTCGGTTATTCCTTTTTCAATGATGATCTGGTTAAGCAGGTTATTACCGATCATACTCATGAATGCACCCGGCACCCCGTGACCCGTGCAATCTACAGCTGCAATGATCTTTTTCCCGTTCTTTTCACCGAACCAGTAAAAATCACCGCTTACGATGTCCTTCGGTTTATACAGGATGAATGAGCTGGGCAAATGCGTTTTCACCTGGTGAACGGGCGGCAGGATGGCCAGCTGGATGCGTTTCGCATATTGGATACTTGCGGTGATGTCCTTGTTCTTTTGAGCCAGCTCGGCCGTACGCTCCTCCACTTTTCCTTCCAGCACTTTTTTCTCCCGCTCAATACTTGCCGTACGCCAGCGCGTATAACCGAACACCAGTGCAATGCCAATGATCACACAAAGCGCGTAGAACATTTTTGTTTTCCAGAAAGGAGGATGAATGGTGATGTGGAGCGCCACACCTTCCTCATTCCAGGTGCCATCGTTGTTACAACCCTTCACCCTGAAAACATAATCACCGCCCTCGAGGTTGGTGTAGCTGGCATAACGGTGGTTGGTGGCAGGCGACCAATCCTGGTCAAGACCTTCCATCTTATACATGTAACGGTTCTTCTCGGGGAAAACATAATCGAGTGCTACGAATTCAAAAGAGAAAAAATTATCCTTGTACGAAAGCTCGATGTAACGTTTGTCCTCGATGAGGGAATCGAGTTTCACTTCTTTTCCGAAACGTTTGTACGAAGTGATGAAAACCGGGGGCACGTGCTGGTTGTTGCTGATGTGCGCTGGGTCGAAGGTGTTGAAGCCATTCAATCCCCCGAAGAACATGAGGCCGGTGCGCTGGTTCTTATAAAATGCGCCCTGCGCAAATTCATCATCCTGCAAGCCATCGTTACGATCGAAATTCCGGAACGCACTGCCTTCCTTATTCTCCATTTTCGGGTCGAAGCGCGTGATACCCTTGTTGGTGCTCATCCACAGGTTTCCTTCGGCATCCGGGAGGATACTGTAGATATAATCGTTCGCCAGTCCGTCCTTGATGAAATAGGAAGTGAACTTCCCGCTTTTTTTATCCAGCCTGTCGAGGCCCTGCGCGGTTGCGATCCACATTCCTCCTTTCAGGTCCTCGAAAAAATGATTCACCTTATTGGAAGAAAGACCCGAGCCATTCTTTACCGCCTTATACGAAGCGACCACTTTTTTCTGGCGAAAATCCAGCACACAAGCTCCCCCGTTCTGCGTCCCCACCCACATATTGCCGCTGCGGTCCTGGTAAATGTTATACACCAGGTCGCTCGACAAGCCATTGGTGGTGCGATAACTGTAAAATTCATCTTTACGTTTATCGTAACAATAAACGCCAGCGCCCAATGTAGCGATCCAGATCAGGCCGCGATCATCGGAGGTGATGCAGGTGATGGTGCCATTCTTGATCGGGCTCGTCTCCTCCTGGTATTTGCTTTGCCCGTCACCGGTAAAATGCCGCACTTTTCCCGTTCGCTTGTTGAAACAGGAAAGACCCGAACCATAGGTCCCGGTCCATATCAGGCTATCGCGGTCCTGGTACAAAGCCGTTACAGTGCTGTTGCCCGAATTGATGTAATCGGGATAGCGGACCATCTGGCCCGTATACATATCATACGATATCAATCCTCCGTTAAAAGCCCCGATCCATAACAGCCCGTCATAATCCTGGATGATGGAATAGATATTATTGCTGATGAATGAAAAATCGGGATTGCTGCTCATCAGGAAATGCTTGAACTTGATGGCCGACTTGAAATACACATCCACTCCTCCTCCATTGGTACCGAACCAGAGATTTTTCTGGTCGTCCATATAAACAAAACGCACGTTATCATTGCCAAGGCTGGAAGGATTGCTCACACTGTGGCGATACACTTTGAACTTTTGCGTTGCGGGATTGAACCTCGACAACCCGTAGTTCATACTTCCTATCCAAAGAAAACCTTCCTCGTCCTCATCAATGGATGTTACCGTATTCCCGGCCAGATGTTCCAGGTCGTTGAGGTCGTTTGAAGAAACGCAGGTTTTGATCACTTTACCGAGACCGGGATCAAAAAGAAGAAGGCCTCCACCATTCGTTCCTACATATATCTTTCCTTGTTTATCGAGGAAAAGTGTGCGGGTATTATTGGCCTTGTCGAGTGCTGTGGGAGGTGCATCATTATTGAAAGTAAGGTCGTAATCATGGTATTTGCCGGTAGAAGGATCGTACTGGTAAAGCCCGAAACCGTATGTGCAGAACCACAAACGGTTTTGCTTGTCACGAAGGATGGCGCGCACGGAAAGGTTTTCATTGGAGATATCCGCGGTAGTGAAAGAGCCCTTTGCAGGATCGAAATGCATCAGGCCCATTTCGGTACCAAGCCAAATCGAGCCGTCCTTGTCAGGGAAAATTGCGCGGATGGTATTGTCGTTCACATTATGGCTCTTGGCCGAGGCATCGTAATGGGAAAAAATATTGTTGGTGGAATTGTAGGCATCAAGGCCGCTGTTGGTGCCCACCCACAACGTATTGTGCTCATCCACGTAAAGGCAATTGATGAAATTATCGGTAAGTGAATTAGGGTCCTCGGGGTCATGACGGAAAACGGTAATGGTATAACCATCATACCGGTTAAGACCATCCTGCGTGCCGAACCACATGAAGCCCTTTTTATCCTTCACTACGCAATTCACCACCGCCTGCGAAAGCCCTTCTGCGGAAGTAATGTGATTGAACTTTAATTCCTGTGAGAAAAGCGTAGAGCAGAAAAGGGTCAGTAAAACGACCGGTATGGCAACCTGTTCACGAAAGCAGCGTTTAAGAAATCCGTGCATATTTTTCGTAAAGGGGTAAAGGTATGAAAAATCGCACCACAAGATGGGGAATCCTCGCTGTGCCGCGAAAAACAATTCGGATTTTTCTTACTAACTTCGGCAGCTATGCAAAAAAGAAGGCGTACTATCCTTTTCTCGGCAGGAGGACTGCTGTTGCTTTTACTGTTATGGTGGTTCCTTAAAGGAAGAAGCGGAGCCGACCAGGACAAGATCACCACTACGGTAAAAAAAGGAGATTTTTCCATCACCGTCACCTCTACGGGTGAATTGCAGGCCGAACATTCGGAGAACATCATGGGCCCGATAGGCATGCGCAATGCGGGAGTGTGGCAGGTGAAGATCAGCGATCTTGTTCCCGAAGGCACCGTGGTGAAACCGGGAGATTACATTGCAACGCTGGATCGCGTGGAGATTACCACCAAGCTGAAAGACCTCGAAAGCGAATTACAGAAATCCCAATCCTTATTCACCAAAACGCAGCTCGATACGGCCCTCGAGATGCGTACGGCACGCGATGAGCTCATCAACCTCAAATCAGCCATGGAAGAGAAAAAGCTGGTGCTCGATCAATCGAAATACGAGCCTCCCGCTACCATTCGCCAGGCCGAGATCGATCTTGAAAAATCGAAACGCACTTACGAACAGGCGGTAAAAAATTATTCGCTCAAACAACAGCAAAGCATCGCCAAAATGCAGGAAGTGGGCGCAACGCTCGACCAGCAGCAGCGCAAATATGACGAGACCGTGACGGTGGTTGACCAGTTCATCATCAAAGCCCCCAAAGGAGGGATGGTGATCTACAAGCGCGATTGGGACGGGAGAAAGGTAAGCGTGGGTTCCACCATCAGTCCATGGGACCCTACCGTGGCCACACTGCCCGACCTGAGCAAAATGATCTCGCTCACTTATATCAACGAGATCGACATCAGCAAGGTGAAGCCGAAACAAACCGTAACCGTGACCATTGATGCTTTTCCGGATAAAAAATATACGGGCGTTGTGCTCGAGGTGGCCAACGTTGGAGAGCAGCTTCCAAAATCGGACGCCAAAGTTTTTGAAGTGAAGATCTTACTGAATGAAAGCGACACCACCCTGAGGCCGGCCATGACCACCAGCAACGAAATACTCACCGGCAAATTCAGCCATGTACTTTCAGTGCCACTCGAGTGCATCCACACCGAGAACGGGAAAACTTTCGTTTATGTTTCCAGCGGGTTCAGCGTGGTAAAGCAGGAAGTGAAGCCCGGCCCGAGCAACGATAATGCCGTGGTGATCGAAAAGGGATTGAACGAAGGCGATGTAGTGTACCTCTCGGTACCGCCCGGCTCCGAAAAATCAGACCTTAAACCCATCGCTGAAAAATAATTTTTCCGCCACATGTCATTGCGCACCGAAATAGGCGACCTGAAAAAATATTTTTACAACTTCCGCATTGCATACGAAGCCATGCAGGCGAACAAGGTGCGTTCCTTCCTTACTTCACTGGGAATAATCTTCGGGGTGGCGGCCGTCATCGCCATGATCTCCATCGGTGAAGGCACGCAAAAAGAAATTCTCGAACAAATGAAACTGGTGGGCGTGAACAACATCGTGATCACCCCGGTGCTGAAGCAGAATACGGAGGATGACGGGAAGAGTAATACTTCCTCGAGCAAAGAAAAAGCGAAATTCTCGAGAGGCCTCACTACCGAAGACGCAAAGGCCATCCTGGAAGTGCTGCCCA
>DATDFI010000541.1:0-5615 GCA_036522695.1 Bacteroidia bacterium
CATAAGAAGCAGCTCGATCGTTACGCGGAGCTGCTGAAAGGGATGGGCTTTACCGAAGTGGAGAAATACATTATTTATACTACTGCGAATAAGATAGAGCAAGTGTAGCTTACCGCCTGTTATGTAAATGTGTTATATTAATAACAGGCATGTCTTCCGTGGAAACATACACCCTCCTAAAGGGGAAAGACAACATACGCATCGAGGTACTTTACGAGCGTTATGGGAAAAAGTTATTTTCCTACGCTATCCATTCCTGGAAATTGAACGAGGATGAGGCCTGGGACCTGGTTTATAAGACCCTGTTCCGCATCCTGGAAGTGGGCCATCGGTATGAATTTGATTCCGAAAAGAATTTCTCTTCTTTCGTTTTCCGCGTCTTTGTCAATTACCTGCGCAACCATTACCGCGACAAAAAGAACTCGGGCCGGCCGCTAAATGTTGAATGGACGGATGAGGAGATACTGGAAGAACAGGAAGCAGGCGAAACAGAAATCATCCCCAACCCGAAACTCGACATACTGAATGAAGAGCTGGAAAAACTGGAAGATTGGCAGCGCATACTGCTGCTGATGCGGAGCCAGGATATCCCGTATGCCGTGATCAGTAAGTATACCGGCAAACCCGAAGACCAGCTCCCGGTTTATTACCAAAGACTCAAAACCACGCTTACCCAGCGCATGCTTGAAAGAATGGAAACGTTAAACGAAAAAGAAAATGGAAAATAATCCCTTTTCGGAAAAAGACCTGGACGAGTTATTGAGGGCTTCTTTCCTCCAGGTCCACAAAGTTGGCTCGCACATGCATAAAGTACGTCCGCTGGTTGAAGATGCCGTGTGGAGCTCCACTTTCGCGGTGAACATGCCCGGAAGCAGGGAAAAAAAACTGCTCCGCTCATTGTCACACGCATCGCCCGTACGGTGGAGTTTATTCCTGAATGTACTTCTGCCCGTGCTTGTTATTTTCGCAGTGTTGTTTTGGTATTTGCAGCCGAAAAACAGGCCTTCACAAACAAGACCCGGTATTACGCTTGTAACCGCAACCTCCCGGCATAGGACCGGCCACCGGGATGACAATGCAATGTCCACCACACAAGCCGGCCCGCTCGTCCAAAAAACAAGCAGCGCAATTATTCCCGGTCCCTTAACGCTGGTCGCCACGAACGACTCTGTTCCCAAAACCTTCCAGCACACTGATCCCGCTCCGCGCATTTTCAATGAAAAATACAAAGAAGACGAAATTGATTACAGCAATATTCCAGAACTGACCCAAAAGGAAATTGACGGGAACAATATCCGCAAACAAAAGATGATAAAGGCCCTGCTTGGCCTCGATCGGCAAAGAGGAAACGGATCCTGGAAAGATCCTTACACATTTGTGCCTTCGGGAAAAATAAACTACATGGGACAGGAACGCCCGGTACAGGCCTTTTTCATTCAAAAAACAGAAGTGAGCAATCTTGAATACCGCACCTTTTTGTATGACCTGGTCATCCAGGGAAAATTTGAAAACTATTTAAAGGCGCGTGTGGTCCCACAGTCATTTTACGGGCTGGGCTATCTTGATACGCTTTCAAGGATCTATTTCACCGATCCAAAGTACAACGATTACCCGGTCGTGAATATTCCGCGCATAGGGGCAGTGATGTATTGTCAATGGCTTACAGAAGAAGCGGGAAAAGAAGCGATGAAGGAAAAAGGTCGCGACATCATTGCAGATCTACGCCTTCCTATGGAGGAAGAATGGATGCTGGCTGCAAAAGGGGGAAGCGATACGATGATCTATGCAACGCCAACCAATATCCTTATCCATCAAAAAATAGTTAAAAATAAAAAGCCTTATAATGAGCGATACGCGAACTATAGCAGGATGGAAAAATTGATAAAAAAAATAGAAGATACCTTGTCACAGGTTTACGATGTTACCACGCCTGTTTATTCGTACTGGCCCAACAAATACGATATCTACAACATGAGCGGGAACGTGGCCGAGATGGTTTGGGTTTACGACTCATTGCATCTTGGCAAAATTGATCCCATAAAATTACGTTCGCTGCCTGCAGATAGCCTGAAGTCATTTTTCACAAAACGCATCATGAGCCTGCACGCGAAAACCAAAGGCGGCTCCTACAACAATACTTCGGAATATTTGAAGATCAACGGCCCGGATGCGTACGATGAAGTGCGTGATGCTTCGCCTTACATAGGCTTCAGGCCGGTGATCACCTTTTTGGGATACGAAAAGAAAAAGGGGAATTAAAGCACTTCTTTGTTCTCAGAAAGCACATAATTCATTTTAACGAGCGCCCCGTTCTCCAGCACCGGGATAACCTTTGTTTTATCCACCTGCAGGCAGTACTTCACATCTTCTTTCAAACCTAATTTGGCCAGGCGCGCCTTGTGCGAGGAATTGTGAAGGAAACGGACGGGATTTTTGAACCCGGTTTGAAATAAATATTTTGCCGCGAGGGCAGCATCGCCCATTTCATAAAAATTCTCGTGCTTCGAAAGTTCATTCACCACTGCGCCAGCATACATGGCATCCTCCAGGTTAAAACGGTCTTTCCAGCCGCTGCACAACAACAACACCGGGCGATCCTGGGTGATCAGCCAATCGCACAGGGCCGAAATATTAAGGAATGAACCGACCACCACTTTGTAAGCATCCTTGCTTGCTTCTATCGCCTGCGTTCCATTAGTGGTGGTAAGAACGATGGTCTTTCCTTTTATTTCATCATTCATGTAATGATATGGGGAATTACCAAAGTGGAATCCATCGAGTTGCATGCCGTTACGCTCCGCTCCAACTAAAAATCCTTTATTGAAATATTCCTTTGCTTCCTCAACTGTGGCAACGGGAATTATTTTTTCCGCCCCATATTCGAAAGCCGCGCAAATGGCGGAGGTGGCGCGTAAAATATCGATGATCACCACTATGGCTTCATCGTTCTTATATATAGGATAAGAGCCCGGGGTAAAACACACCTCGAGCTTTTGATTCCCTGTTGCGCCTTCTGACATTTAGCGCAAAGATAAGAGGACTGAGGAAATAGGGAAATACCTGCTCAACCATTATACCTCTATACCTTCACTTTATACTTCTTCGTCCACACAACAATCAGCGGCACAAGTATGAAGGTGGGCAACAACCACAGCACATAGTTTGGGATCCATTGCGTGATTACCGCGCCATTCACTGCAAGGAAAGCCGTAAGCGCAGCAATGTAACAACCCGTCATGCGCTGGAGGTGGCCGGTGAGCCAGTAATTTTTGATCTTCGACCTGCCGGTGTAATTACTCCGGTCGGCTTTTACAAAGCGCATCCCAATCACACCAAAAGCAATAAACACAAAACCGAAATTATCCCCTGCACTCACCTTAAATGATCCGCATATCACAAATACCATGGCGGCAATGAACATTAGTCCCGTCAGCGCCCAATCGATCGGCTGCGGGCTACCGCTCTTTTTCAGGTAGAGGTACCTCCTGCCCGTTGATGCCATATATAAGGTAAAGACTCCCGTGATAAGCAAAAAATAATTGGGATGTATAATGGACAATGCGAGAGAAGTGGCTCCAGCGGCCAGCATTCCGAATAAAAAAACATTACCGATGCTGCGGTGAAGCTTGTCACCCTTTTTACGGACCATACTTACAGTGCCTGCAAGCAAGCCCAGCGTTCCTCCTGTGATGTGGATCCCGAGCAGGATCTTAAAAAGTATTTCCATCATGATGAATTTGCGACAAACATATCGCTTTGGGCGGAAGAAGCAATTGATCCAGGTTAAAAAATCTGACGTTTGATGCGGCTCAGCGACTCCTGCTCGATACCAAGATAGGAGGCCAGGTATTTTTGCGGGATCAGTTGAATGTAGTCGGGATGCTCCTGTAAAAGCTGGCGGTACCGCTCGCTCGCTGAAAGCGTTTGAAGCGCCATTTCATGTTTCAATCTCCTCCGGTATGCCTGCTCGGCCATTAACCTGCCGAGGCGCTCCCCCTCCACCGATCCTTCATATAACTTTTGCAGGTCGGCATGCGCCAGGTAAAACAATTCCATATCCGTTATGGCCTGTGTATTGATCACGGCCGGCTCCTGCGTCAAAAAAGAATCGTATGAAGTGGAAAAACCGTTCGCGAAATTGAAGTACAGGGAAAACTCCTTACCATCGGGATTCACTTTAAAGGCACGCACAATTCCGGAGAGGATGAAATACAATTTATCTTCCACCTCCCCTTCCCTGCATAATAAATGATTTTTGGGATATTGAACAAAGCGGAGATGTTGCGAGAATTTCTCCCAGCGCTCATCGCTGAACGGCACCATACCGCACACATACTTTTTCATTTTTTCGTAATGTCCGCTCAGATCCATCCGGATGGATTTCATTTTCTCTTACCGAGATAATGTTTCTTTAAATAATAATCTCTTAATACGATGTACTGATGACCGGGATCATCAACAGGAGTAGAAGCAAATTTACCGGTGGGATAGATCAATGTGGTATCCTTACCGCTCACCAACTCCACCGGCAATTTGAAACCCGGCTGAGCATAACGCCAGCGATAAAACATTTTCGGCTTATCCTTTATATCATAATAATATTCAAATTCAGGGATACGGTAATCGTAAAGGTATTGATCGAACAGCCACTTGTAGTCGGAGCCTGTTTTCAAATTCACTTCCGAAAGGAGATCGGCTGTGGTCGCATGAGCATATTTGTGCTTTGCATAAAACGAACGCAGGATGCCAAAGAACAAAGAATCATCGTGGATGCAATAACGAAGGGTGTGAAGGAATGCCGCACCTTTCGGATAAATATCTTCATCGCGCCTGGCATTGATCCAGGCACTGTAGCGAACATTCGCGGGTTTAACAACGGGGATTTTATTTTTGATGGACCTTGAATAGTTCATTTCGCCATTGAATGCATTCAAATAGACCTGGTGCCCCCACTTATGCTCGAGGTACAGGAACTCGCAATAATTCGCAAAACCCTCGTGCAGCCAAATATCATTGTAATCCATCGCGGTAACACTGTTACCCCACCATTCATGCGCGGTTTCATGAACAATGATGTAATCCACACCCCAGTAAGTATTGGTGTAATGATCGCCATATAATATGGCCGACTGGTGTTCCATCCCACCTATTTTATCTTTCGTTTCTATAAGTTTATATCCATCTTTCCACCAGGGATACTCCCCGAACATTTTTTCATAGAATGCGATAACATCCGCACATTGCCGGAATTGCTCCTGGGCCCGGAAATAATTATCGGGCAGCACATAAAAATCAAGACCGTGCAAACCACTTTCGTTTTTATACGGGAGCTGGAAGTGCAGGTAATTTCCTATGTTGAATGAAACATTATAAACGTTGATGGTATTTGCCACGAACCAGGTGAACTTTTCCTTATCCCCGTTCACCTCGTGCTTCCTCAATTTCCCATTGCTCACGCAAAAAAGTCCTTTCGGAATATTTACGGAGATGGACGCGCTGTCGGCCTCATCGTACAAAAGGTCCTTGCAGGGCCACCACAGGTGTGCGCCTAATCCCTGGCAGGTGGTATTCACGAGCGCATTCCCATGCCTGTCCTTATCCCAGGCCACCGCACC
>DATDFI010000542.1:0-2693 GCA_036522695.1 Bacteroidia bacterium
CATTGAAGAAACTCGAATCAACAAAAGAAGGCAGCTGGCTTTTCTTGATAAAGCTGTTATCGAAGGTCTTGGCCTCCGATTCCCTCATCACAAAAAGCGAATCTTCCTTGCGGTTTTTGTTCGATTGGAATTGCTTTCCGAGATCGGTCATCTCCTTCATCGCATCCTCTTCATCCTTTTGTGAAGGAAGCACATCCCATACCAGGTACTCGATCTTGCGTGAAGCATCCTGTTTGTATTTTTTCTGGTTCTCGTTGTAATATTTCTGGATCTCGTCTTCCGTCACTTTCACCTGGCTGTCGGGAATGGTCATGTAACGCTTGAGTACATAACGGAATTTGACCGAAGCGCCATTGTCGGTGTAATTCTTTTTCGCGTAGGTCTTGCTGCAGTACAAGCCCTTTTTGATCATGGTAAAATACTTGGTGGTATAGCGGTTCTCGCGCAGGCTCTGCTCGAACTTTTTCCACTTTTCATAGTATTCGGCTGCCTGGTCCTGTTGTTCTTTGGTTTTCCCGTTCGGGTCCTGGAGTTTGTCAACGTATTCTTTGATCTTGGCCCCGTTCAGGTTGCCGTTCGCATCAGCAAAGTTGGGATTCACTTTCCCGGTCTGCTGGTCGGTGAAGGCCGCTTTAACGGAGGGATCCGGGTCCTTACCAAGGATCATATTGCTCAGTTCGTCATCCGTAACAGTGATGCCCGAGTTATCGATCTGTTTTTTGAGGGTCATATCACGCACCAGCTTATCCCAGGTGTTATTGTTCACCATCTCTTTCATCTGCGCATCCAGTGAGCCACCGCCCATATTCTCCACCTGCTGTTCTTCCATTTTGCCAAGTTCGCGTTCAAAATCCTCGAGGGCGATCTTTTGTCCGTCAATGGTTCCTACGTATTGCTTGCCTTTGAAAAGGGAGTATTTTGACTCGAACAAACCGGTAAGCACGAATGCAAGAAGTGCCACGCCCACAGCTGTTACCAGGAAGCCGGAACGCTTACGTAATCTTTCTAAAACAGTCATTTCAATTAAAGTTTAAATTTTCAGGAGGGCGAATATACGATTTTTGGCCAATGAGCGAGGGGTTTTAGGCTTTTTTTTGAGATGGGGGAACCGGCTTGTGCGAGGGGGCAAAACATTTTTTTGCAGTTCGTGATAATTATCTATATTTGCATCCCTTAAAAAAACAGACAAAAATGATCATTGTACCTATTAAAGAAGGCGAAACCATTGAGAAAGCCCTGAAGAAGTTCAAGAAGAAGTTTGAAAAGACCGGTGTTGTACGTGAACTGCGCAGGCGCCAATCGTACACCAAAAAATCGGTGGCACGCAGGGAAGTTGTCAAAGGCGCCATCTATCGCCAGAAACTCCAGCAGGAAGAACAATAATCCTGCTTTAACATTTTTTAAGCACCCTTCCGTGGATAACGGGAGGGTTTTTCATTTTATAGCCATAACTATTCGGATGATCTTTGCGTTAAACACATTGACCAGGACATCCATCTCATGAAGGCCGAAGTGCAAGGCTTCCTCGATTATCTCCGTTTCGAAAAGCGTTTTTCCGCTCATACCGTGACCGCTTATTCCACCGACCTGGAGCAGCTGGCCGAATATCTTTCGGTAAGCTATACGATAACCGACATACGGGAGGTGAATCACAGCATTATCCGTTCCTGGATCGTAAAACTCATCGAGGACAAGGTGAGTGCCCGGAGTGCGAACCGCAAGATCACTACGCTCAAAACTTTTTACCGCTATTTATTGAGGGAAAAAGCGGTGAGTGTGAATCCTATGCTCAAGATCCAGGCCCCGAAACTTTCCAAACGTCTTCCGGTTTTTGTGGAGAAACCCGGCATGGAAAACCTGTTGGAGGAAGAGAACTTTGGTGATGACGGGGAGGGCATGAGGAACAAGCTTATCATAGAGATGTTTTACGCTACCGGCATGCGACTTTCGGAGCTTACCGGGTTAAGGGCGCGCGACATCGATCTTAATAAAATGACGCTGAAGGTTTTGGGAAAGCGGAGCAAAGAACGGATCATTCCCATCCATCACACCTTAAAGGATTCCATCAGGGCTTATTCCTCAATGAAGGAGAGGGAAGGTTACGCGCAAAGCGATTTTTTTTTCCATAAAAAAGGAAAAAAACTGGGTCCGAAACTTGTGTACCGTATCGTGCGGTCGTATCTTGGTCTTGTTACTACCCTTGATAAAAAGAGTCCCCATGTGCTCCGCCACACTTTCGCCACCCATATGCTTAATAACGGGGCCGACCTCAACGCCATAAAGGAATTGCTGGGTCACGCTTCACTTTCGGCCACCCAGGTTTACACCCACAATACCATTGAAAAACTGAAGAACATACACAAGAACGCACATCCTAAAGCATAATATCATTTAATTATAAAACCTCAAGCCATGAATGTAAACATCCAATCCGTGCACTTTGATGCCGACCGCAAGCTGATCGATTTCATCAATGATAAGATCGGCAAACTCAACCACTTCCATGATTCCATCATCGATACGAATGTGATCCTGAAGCTGGACCGCTCCAGCAGCACCGATAATAAGGTGGCTGAGATCAAATTGCATATTGCCGGAAACGACCTGTTCGCCAAGCGCCAGTGCACCACTTTCGAGGAGGCGGCCGATACAGCTGTGGAAGCCCTCAAGCGTCAGTTAAAAAAGCAGAAGGA